>NZ_JAZHLK010000015.1:0-87197 GCF_036549515.1 Aurantimonas sp. E1-2-R+4
GCGATATCCGCGCCATCTGGCGCTCGCTCAGCAAAAACAAACCAGCCATCAGAACCTCCTTGACGGAAGCTCTGAATCACACATCAAGAGAAATTAATAGGTCCTGAGCCTAGCGAGCACCGCCCTTACGGCATCGAAAATCAGCGTCCGCATAAAAAAAGCTGACCGGGCCGAATATTGATCCCGACCGCCTGCTTCTGTACAGCCCAAGGTGACCGCGACACCCCCGCGACGTTTGCCGGCAGGGCGCGCCATCGAAGGAGACGGATCAATGACAGTTCGCGTTGCAATCAATGGCTTCGGCCGCATCGGCCGCAATGTGTTGCGGGCGATCGTCGAATCCGGACGGACCGACATCGAAGTGGTCGGCATCAACGACCTGGGCCCCGTCGAGACCAACGCCCATCTGCTGCGCTACGATTCCGTGCATGGCCGTTTCCCGGCCAAGGTCACCGTTGACGGCGACACCATCAGCATCGATGGCGGCAAGCCGATCAAGGTCACCGCGATCCGCGATCCCAAGGATCTGCCCTGGGGCGACCTCGGCGTCGACGTCGCCATGGAATGCACCGGCATCTTCACCGCCAAGGACAAGGCGTCCCTGCATCTGGAAGCCGGCGCCAAGCGGGTGCTCGTCTCCGCCCCGGCGGCCGGCGCCGATAAGACCATCGTGTACGGCGTCAACCACGACACGCTGACCAAGGACGATCTGGTCGTCTCCAACGCATCGTGCACCACCAACTGCCTGTCGCCCGTCGCCTACGTCCTGAATGAGCTCGTCGGCATCGAAAAGGGCTTCATGACGACGATCCACTCCTATACCGGCGACCAGCCGACGCTCGACACGATGCACAGCGATCTCTATCGCGGCCGCGCCGCCGCCATGTCGATGATCCCGACCTCGACGGGCGCCGCCAAGGCCGTCGGCCTGGTGCTGCCGGAGCTGAACGGCAAGCTGGACGGCGTCGCCATCCGCGTGCCGACCCCGAATGTCTCCGTCGTCGACCTCAACTTCATCGCCAAGCGCGAGACCTCGATCGAGGAGATCAACGCGGCGATCAAGGCGGCCGCCGACGGCAAGCTGAAGGGCATTCTCGGCTACACCGAGGAGCCGCTGGTCTCCATCGACTTCAACCACGACAGCCACTCCTCGGTCTTCCACATGGACCAGACCAAGGTTCTGGACGGCACCTTCGTGCGCATCCTGTCCTGGTACGACAACGAGTGGGGCTTCTCCAACCGCATGTCGGACACCGCCGTCGCCCTCGCCAAGGCGCGCTAACGGCCGGGTGGACAGGTGTGTGGCGGGAGGGCATCCCGCCACACACCTGTGGCATGTAAGTTTAAACTCTGAACGCAACGCTTCCCCCGATCCGGCCATAGAACCCATATGGCGACGGTCCAGATACCGGAATTTCACGTAGCGGCGGTCGCGCGCGGGGTTCGTCTCGCTGTTCCAAGGCTCTGATTTCCAGCCGATGCTCGAAACGCTTTACCTCGCCATCATCGTCGGCACCGTCCTGATCCTCATCGCGGCATTTTCGAGCCTGCTTGCCTTCCGCTTCGGCGCGCCGCTCCTGCTGCTATTCCTGTCGATCGGGTTGTTGACCGGCGTCGACGGCATCGGCATCGACTTCGACAATGCGAACCTCGCCTATGTCGTCGGGACGTTGGCGCTTGCCATCATCCTGTTCGATTCGGGCTTCGGCACGTCGCTGCAGGCTTTCCGGCAGGCGGCCGTGCCGGCGATCACCCTGGCGACCTTCGGCGTGCTGTTGACCGCCGGCCTTTTCGGCGTCGCCGCCTCCTATCTCCTCGATCTGTCGCTGATCGAGGGCATGCTCCTCGGCGCGATCGTCGGCTCCACCGATGCGGCGGCGGTATTCTTCCTGCTCCGGGTCGGCGGCGTCATCATCCGGGAACGCGTGCGCTCACTGCTGGAGATCGAATCCGGCACCAACGATCCGATGGCGATCTTCCTTACCATCGCGCTCGTCGAACTCCTGGCCTCCGGCACCGGGCTCGAACAGCTCGGAGTCGACGTCCTGCTCGGCTTCGCCCAGCAGATGGGCCTCGGCATCGTCTTCGGTTTCGGCGGCGGCTGGCTGATACGGACCCTCGTCGGCAAACTAGCGATCGACCGCGGGCTGCTGCCGGTGTTCACGCTGACCTTGGCCCTGCTCATCTTCGGCGTGACCGGAGCGCTGGGTGGGTCGGGCTTCCTCGCTGTCTACATTTCCGGCCTGTATGCCGCCAACAGCGGCCTGCGCAATACCGTCAGCCTCAAGCGTTTCCAGGATGGGCTGACGTGGCTTGCACAGATCGTGATGTTCCTGATCCTAGGCCTGTTGGCGACGCCCTCGCAGTTCGGCGATATCCTCCTGCCGGCCATCGGCCTCGCCGCTTTCCTGATCTTCGTTGCCCGACCCGTGGCGGTGTGGCTCTGCCTGCTGCCCTTCGACTTCCAGCGCCGCGAAAGCGCCTTCGTCTCGTGGGTCGGACTGCGGGGCGCGGTGTCGATCCTGCTCGCCATCGTTCCGCTGATCGGCGGTCTCGACGACGCCCGGCTGTTCTTCAACACCGCTTTCATCATCGTTCTCGCTTCACTGCTTGTGCAGGGTTGGACGCTCGCCGTGGTTGCCCGGCGGCTCGGACTCGTCGTACCGCCGCGGATCGGCCCCATCGAAAAGTTCGAACTGGAGCTTCCCGGCACGCCCGATCACGAACTTCTCTCCTACCGCGTCGTGCCCGACAGCCCGGTGGAACGCGGCGAACGGGTGCCACGCTGGGCGCGACCGTCACTGGTGATCCGCGACGGACGATCGATGCGATACCAGTATGCCGGGCGACTTCGATCCGGCGACACCGTCTATCTGTTCATCTCGCCGCGCTATCCGCCGCTGCTCGACCGGCTGTTCGCCAGCCCCGCCACCGTTCGGCCCGACGACGCGGAATTCTTCGGCGAATTTTCGGTCGATCCGGCGGCGACCGCCAAGGATCTCGCCAACGCCTATGGAATCCGCCTCCAGGAGGACGAAGCCGACCTGTCGATCTCCGACATGATGATCCGCCGGCTTGGCGGGCGCGCCGAATACGGCGACCGGGTGGCCGTATCGCCGGTCGAACTGATCGTGCGCCAGACCGGCGTCGACGGGGCCGTCGTCGATGCCGGCCTGTCGCTGGAGCCGGAGAGCCGGCGCGGCGGCGGCATCCCCCTGTTCCTCAACCTGAAAGACATCGTCCGCCTGCTGCGCCGCATCAGCGGCCGTGGCGCGGCAAAGCCCTGAGCCGGGCAGCCCGCGCCCGATGTCCCGGCATCTACAAACATGGATTGTTGCACTATAGCCCATCGTAACACCGAGGAGCCGCAGCGGCGGCCGACATGAATGGAGGACCTCTCATGACCACGCAGTTCAAGACGCTCGACGACGCAGACGTCGCGGGCAAGCGCGTCCTCCTCAGGGTTGACCTCAACGTACCGATGCAGGACGGCAAGGTCTCCGACCGCACCCGCATCAGCCGTATCCTGCCGTCCATCCGCGAAATTTCGGACAAGGGCGGCCGGGTCATCCTGCTGGCCCATTTCGGCCGGCCGAAGGGGCGGCCGAATCCCGAGATGTCGCTGGAGCCGCTGGCGCCGGTCCTGTCCGAAATGCTCGGCATGCCGGTCGGTTTCTCCGACGATTGCATCGGGCCCATCGCGGCCGGCATCGTCACCGGGCTCAAGGACGGCGACGTCGTGCTTCTGGAAAACACCCGTTTTCATGCGGGTGAGGAAGCCAATGACGAGGATTTCGTCAGCCGCCTCGCCTCGCTCGGCGATATCTTCGTCAACGACGCCTTTTCCGCCGCCCATCGGGCGCACGCCTCGACCGAAGGCCTCGCCCGGCATCTGCCGTCCTATGCCGGTCGCACCATGCAGGCCGAACTGGAAGCACTCGAACAGGGCCTTGGCGATCCCGCCCGGCCGGTCGTCGCCGTCGTCGGCGGCGCCAAGGTATCCACCAAAATCGACCTCCTCTCGAACCTCGTCAAACGGGTCGACGCGCTGGTTATCGGCGGCGGCATGGCCAACACTTTCCTCGCCGCGCAAGGCAAGGACGTCGGCAAGTCCCTGTGCGAGCACGATCTGGCCGACACGGCTCGGGCGATCATGGCGACGGCGAAAGACGCCGGCTGCGAGATCGTACTGCCCGTCGATGCTGTCATCGCCCGCGAGTTCAAGGCGGGCGCGGACAGTGAGGTCGTCTGGGTCGATGCGGTTCCGAACGACGCGATGATCCTCGACGCCGGGCCCGAGACGGTGAAGGTGGTCAGCGCTTGGCTCGACAAGGCGAAGACGCTGGTCTGGAACGGCCCGCTCGGCGCCTTCGAAATCCCGCCCTTCGACACGGCGACGATGGCTGCGGCCCGCCACGCGGCGGAACGGACCAAGACCGGCGAGCTCACCTCCGTCGCGGGCGGCGGCGACACGGTCGCCGCGCTCAACCAGGCGGGCGTTGCCGACGATTTCACCTACGTCTCCACGGCCGGCGGGGCGTTTTTGGAATGGATGGAGGGTAGACCGCTGCCCGGCGTCGAGATTCTCAAGGCCTGACGCGAAAATCGCGACGCTCCAAGGGCTCGAAAGACGAGGCGCGTGGCTATATCTTCTGCCACGAGCCACATCTAGGATCAGCGGAGCCCGGTCTGCCGTGTCATTTCAAACTGCCTTTCTCTCCTGGTTGATGTTTCCGGTCTATGTCTGGCAGGGCATCGGAGTCCGCCGCCGCGTCGAGCGCATGCCGCCGCCAGACGGCGCTGTCACCGGTTTCTTAGGCAATGAGGCAATCCGCGACACGGCGATCCGGCTGCTGGTCATCGGCGACAGTTCGGCCGCAGGCGTCGGCGTCGCCAATATCGAGGACAGCCTCGCCCCGAAGCTGGCGGAACGGCTCTACGCCCTCACCGGCCTGTCGGTGTTCTGGCGGACGGCGGGCTCCAACTCCGCCGTCTCGGCCGAGGTGCGCGACCATGTCGTGCCCAATCTCGCGCGCGAGGCGTTCACCCACATCGTCCTGATGATCGGCACCAATGACGCCAAGAATTTTCACGGCGCCCGCAAGTTCAAGAAGGGCTTCGGCGGCCTCCTCTACGCGCTGAAGGCAAAGTGGCCGGAGGCGCGCATCGTCTGGTCGCCGCCGGTCGACCTGAAGCGCGTGCCGGCGCTGCCGCGCGGCCTTGCCCATGTCTTGGAACTGCGCGCCCGGATCATCCGCCGCATGGGCGCGCGGCTGTGCGTCGAGCGCGGCGCGATCGCCTCGACGTCGCTGCCCCGGGTCGAGCCGGCGGGTTTTTCCCGCGACGGTTTCCACGCCTCGATCGAGGGCTATGCCTATTACGCCAACCATCTGGTCGGCTACGTGCTGGGGGACCGCTCGCGGGCGGACGAGACCTCAGGCGCTCTCCGCTGAACGCTTGCTGCGATCCGCCGACCGCGTGGAGGATTGCAACGGATCGAGGATCTGTGTGTCGAGCGGTGCCTCCCGGCGTTCCTCCAGATCCTTCATGGTCAAGGTCATCCGCAGGCCCGCGGACGTTATGTCACGCTCAACCGTCGCGTCGAGTTGATGTGCCATCGCCTTGAGCATGACCGAGCCGAATCCGCTCGTTTTCCCTTCCGAATCCGACTTGTCGTCGGGCGGCACCTTCGAGCGTTCGGCCCACACCAGCGTGACGACGCCGCTCGCCGTGCGTTTCCAGGTCACGTCCACTTCACCGCCTGAACAGCCCAGAGCGCCATATTTCGCGGCGTTGGTGGCTAATTCGTAGAGGATCAGGCCGATCGGCGTGACGTTGGACCTGGAAACCGTCAGGGGGTCGCCGGCGATATTGATCCGGAAGTCATCGGTGTTTGCATAGGGTTCGAGCACGCTTTTGACGATCGACCCCAGCTGCGATTCCGTGGCGCCTTGCGTATCGGCGTGGGCGCGGGCCAACGCGTTGATGCGGCCGCGCGCCTCGTCGGCCACCTCCTGCGGCGTGGTCGCGTGGCTCGCGGCTAGCGCAACCAGTGACGAGGTCATCGCGAACAGGTTCTTGACGCGGTGATCCAGTTCATGCGCCAGCATGCTGGTGTTGCGGTTCGCTTCCTCCAGTTCGCGATTGGAATGGGCCAGTTGCTCGGTTCGCTCATCGACGCGCCGCTCGAGAACGCGGCCCGCCTCCCGTAACTGCCCGGTCAACTGCTCGTTCTCCCGCCTGTAGTCCCGCAGCCAGCTCGTCGCCCGTCGCATCGCCCGGCCCGTATCGGCGAGTTCCTTCATCCGCATGGACGGTAGCGGCGTGTCGTCGAACTCGCCCTTGGAAATATGGCTCGCCTGCGCGGCCAGAGCCTTGATCGGCTTGGTCAGGGCACGAGCGAGGAGAGCGCCAAAGAGCGCGGTTATCGCGACGACGATCGCGACTACCAACAGCCCGATATTGCGGACCCGCTGGAGCGGACTCAAGATATCGCGCTCCGGCAGATAGGTTATGACCACCCATGGCGTGCGCGAACCAGAGAGACGCCGCACCGCACCGCGCCAGTTCTCGCCCTGCGCTGTGAAACGTGTGAGCCGCGTCTCGCCAGGATCAAGATTCACCAGACCGCCTGGCAGGCTGGCAACCGCTTGGGCGAGCGCCGGATCATCGATCTCGGTCACCTTGGCAAAGCGCTGCTGCCCCTTGCCATCTGCGGCGCGAACGAATGACGCATCACGGTGAGCAATCACATCGCCGGTCTGGGAGACAATTGCCGCCGAACCATTCTGGCCGACCTGCAAACCATCTAGGAATTGCGATAGCGCGCCGATCTCGATGTCGATGCCGACCGCGCCGCGCATGGTCATGCCATCCTCGCCCAGGACGGGCGTGGCGACGGTGATTCCCGGGCGTTGCGAGGAAAAGAAGATGTACGGATCGGTCCAGACGACCTCCCTTCCCTCCATGGCTCTCAGATACCAGGGGCGGGTGCGGGGATCGTAGGTATCCGCGTCATCCCGGCGCCGCGAGACACGGCGCAACTCGTCATCGAAATAGTCCAGTTGCACGGAGCGGACGGGGTCGGTCTCGATCCATTTGGTTCGATACGTCGCACCCTCGACCGTGTCGTCGCGGCTGACATAGACAAAGGATCCGTCCGTCGCGCCGTAGAAGATGCCTGCGAAATCCTTCCGCGCGCGCAGAACCTCATAAAGGTATCGCGTGAGAATCGCTCGGTTGTCGGTCTGAACGACCGCCCGCTCGGCCAGTCTTTGCGAGAGAGTAGCCGCGTCATCGGCGGGGTTCAGGAAATTTTCGGTAAACCGGGTGGTGTCGTGCGCGACCCTTTCCGTCAGCTGTTCGGCATAGGACAGAAGCACGCTTTGGGACGCGAAGTAGGTCAACGCTAGAACGGCCAGCAACGCGGCGACCTGCAGGCCCACCAGCGTCGATGTCAGAACCGTTCGACATGACCACATCCCGATTTTCTCCCACGTAATGCAACGGAGGAGAGTGTGACCGGGCTAGCCACGAACCACAACCCGAATGCCACAACACCATCAGATATCGCGCACCCGCGCGGCCTGCATGAACCAGCGAGGAGTGATGACGCGCTTTCACGTAGGCGGCTGCGCCCCAATGATCGCTCACCGAAAGCGTCACACCGCCCCGGCAGTATCCTCAACGTCGGTTTCCGGACGGTCGTCGCCTTTGGCGATTTCGTCATGCCAGTTGCCGTCAGCGTCCTCGTAGCGGATTCCGATCGTCTCGCCCGCCGCACGCTGCCGCGCCGCAGCGCTCCGGGCGGCAAAGAGCGCCCGATCATGGGTCGGGAAAGTCTCCGAAAGAACATCCTGAACCCTGTAGGCCCAGCCGCCGTCGTGCCGAACAACCTCGTAGTGAACCTGGGTCATGGAACTCCTTCCTGCGTTTCCGGGACTGTCTCATTCGCAAACGTGAGGATACACCGATGCGTTCCGGCGTTCACGAACCTCGGCAGATAAAACGCGCACCAGGCTTCGAGCGTCCGGCGTCATCACGCATCGCTACTCCGCCTCGTCCTCGTAGCCGACCAGATGCAGCGGCCGCGCGCGCAACTGCCGCAATTCGCACCAGCGCACCAATGCCTCCTCGCGGCCGTGGGTCACCCAGACCTCGTCCGGGGCGATTTCCTCGATCGTGTCGGTCAGTTCGTCCCAATCGCAGTGGTCGGAGATGATCAGCGGCAGTTCGACGCCGCGCTGGCGAGCGCGCTGGCGCACCCGCAACCAGCCGCTCGCGAAGCACGACACCGGATCGGGAAACCGCCGCGCCCATTTGTCGGCAAAGGCCGAGGGTGGCCCAACGATGATGGCGCCGGCGAAATCGCCCTTGCCGCCCCCTTCCACCGTCGTCGGCCGCAATTCGCCAAGGTCGATACCCTCGCTCCGGTAGTAGTCGCAGAGCTTTGTCAGCGCGCCATGGATGTAGATCGGCGCATCGTAGCCGGCCTCGCGCAAATGCTTGATGACGCGCTGCGCCTTGCCAAGGGCATAGGCGCCGACGAGATGCGCCCGTTCGGGAAACTGCTCGACCGATTTCAAGAGCTTGGCGACTTCGTCGCGGGTATCGGGATGGCGAAACACCGGCAGCGCAAAGGTCGCCTCGGTGATGAACACGTCGCAGGCGACCGGCTCGAAGCCGGCGCAGGTGGGGTCCGGCCGACGCTTGTAATCGCCCGAGGCGACGATCCTGAGGCCCTTGTGCTCGACGGCGATCTGCGCCGAACCCAGCACATGGCCGGCGGGATGAAAGCTGACAGACACGTCGCCGATCCGGACCGTCTCGCCAAGTGCAGCGGTCTGACGTTCGGCGCAGAACGCCTCGCCATAGCGCAGCGCCATGATGTCGAGGGTCTGCCGGGTGGCCAGAACGCTGTCGTTTCCCGGCCGCGCGTGATCGGCATGGCCGTGGGTGACCAAGGCGCGAGCGACCGGGCGCACCGGATCGATATAAAAATCGCCGGGCGGGCAATAGAGCCCTTCGGGCGTCGGGTGGAGGAGGTCGTCGAGCTTCACCTCCGGCTATGTAGCATTTCGGTTCGATCCGTCGAGAGATTTTATGTTACCCTATTGTCACGTGACTATAAAGTAACGTATTAAACGACCATGGACGCCATCTTCAAGGCCCTCAGTGATCCGACCCGCCGGCTGCTTCTCGATGCACTACGCGAAGCGGACGGTCAGACCCTGACAGAACTCGAGCGAAGGGTCGGCATGAGCCGCTTCGGCGTCATGAAACATCTGAGGGTTCTGGAGGAGGCGTCCCTTGTCGTCACCCGAAAGTCGGGACGGTTCAAACACCACTACCTCAACCCGGCGCCGATCCAGGCGCTGGCTGACCGGTGGATCGAACCGTTCCGCAAACCCTGGGCCAGGCTGGCGATGGATCTGAAGACGGCCCTCGAAACGGAGACCCCCATGACGAAGCCCGACTTTCTCCTCGAAACCTTCATCCGCACGACGCCGGAGCGCCTTTGGAATGCCCTGCTCGACCCGGCGATGACGGAAAAGTACTACATGAACAGCCGAGTCGAGACCGACGGCGCGGTTGGCTCCCAATTGCGTTATGTCTGGCCGGACGGAAAAACGATGCTCGACGGCAAGATCATCGAGGCCGATCCGCCGCGTCGCTTGAAGGCGACGTTCCAGCCCAAATGGGACGAGGATCAGCATCCCGTCTCGACGGTCACCTTCGAGATCGAGGCGCAGGGCGAAGTCTGCAAATTCACCATCACGCATACCGATCTCGTCAAGAGCGCCGAGGGCATTCGGACCGGTTGGGCGAAGATCGCCAGCGGCCTGAAGACGCTTCTGGAAACCGGCGAGCCACTCCCCTCAGCGGCGTGAGCTTGGTAAAGGCGGTTGACGCGGCCGCCAGCTTCACGGCGATACTGCCGGGTGATTCTTCCCACCCGGCAGGCGGCTCATGTCATCGACGTTCTGGCTGACGACATTGGCGATGGTCGCCTTCGCCGGCAATTCGATCCTTGCCCGACTGGCGCTCGGCGACGGCGCCATCGACGCCGCGGGGTATACCGGGGTGCGGCTCGCGTCCGGCGCGGCGGTGCTGGCGCTGCTGCTCGTCAACGCCAACCGGAATTCATCCCCGACAGTCCGGCTGCCGGGCGGCTGGCCCTCGGCGCTGGCCCTGTTCGTCTACGCCGTGGCGTTTTCCTATGCGTATCTGCAACTCGGCGCGGCAGTCGGCGCGCTGGTGCTGTTCGCCTCCGTACAGGCGACGATGATCGCGTGGGGCCTGATTCGAGGCGAGCGGCCTGGCCTTTCAGAGATCGCCGGACTGACGATCGCCTTCGCTGCTTTCGTCTACTGGATCGCCCCCGCGTTGGTGACGCCGGCTCTCCTCGGAACCGTCCTGATGATCGCCTCGGGCGTTGCCTGGGGCGTCTATTCGCTACGCGGACGCGCGGCAACGGACCCGATGGGCGAGACCGCCGGCAACTTCATCCGTGCCGTGCCGCTGGCGATCCCGCTGATCGCGCTCTCCGCGTTCCAGAGCGGCATGACAACCTCCGGAATCGTCATCGCCATCGCCTCCGGCGCGGTTACCTCGGGCTTGGGTTACGTCCTCTGGTATCGGGCGCTGCCCGGCCTGACGGCGACGCGTGCGTCCATCGTGCAGCTCACCGTGCCGGTGATCGCTGCGCTGGGCGGCGTATTGTTTCTCGCCGAGGCGCTGACCCTGCGCTTCGTGCTCGCGGCGACGCTCATTCTCGGCGGTATCGCGCTGGCCCTGCTGGTACGGAAGCGCTGATTGTCGGCCCCTTCACCCGAGAGTGGGCCCGACGGCTCTATGCAGGAGCTAACCGCGTCCGATCTTTCGTTGCGCGCTCCTTCGGCTCCTCCTGGGTCGGGAGCGCGCAACGGTTATGGATGTCGGTCGCAGCGATGGCGGCGTGCCCCATGGCGACGACGATCTGGTCGAGCCCGCGCACAACCGCGCCGGCGGCATAGAGCCCCCCGACGCTCGTGCGGTTGTGCTCGTCGACGGTCAACGCCCCGGTGGCGTCATGTTCCGCGCCGAGAGCCACGGCCAGTTCGGATCGCAGCGTCAGCCCCAATGCCGAATAGATGAGATCGAACCGGTGTTCGGCTCCGCTTTCCAACCGTATCGCGGCAATCCGGTCACCCTCGACCCGAAGCTCGCCGATTGGTTCAGTCACGACCTTCACCCCGTGTCGGTTGGCCAATTCCCATTCCTCGCCATCGAGCTCCATCGGGACGCCGAGCGTCAGGAAGGTCACATCGCGCGAATAGGTCCGCGCCACGAATGCGGCTTCGCCAAGCCCCCGCGCCCCGCGCCCTATGACGGCGATCGCCTTGTGCTGGGCTTCGTAGCCGTCGCAGATCGGGCAATAGCGCACCAGTCCGCGCCGCACCGCATCGGGCACGTCAGGCAGGTCCGGCTCGATGTCACGGGCGCCGGTCGCGAGCAGGACGTTCCGGGCCGTCACGTCGAAGGACCGACCTTTGGCACCCGGCACGACCTCTACGTGGGCGTGAAAAATACCGTCGTCACGCTTCTCGAGGCGCACGACCTTGCCTTCGGCGATCTCCGCTCCGTAATGGCAAGCGTGCGCGCGCTCGCGCACCAGAATCTCGCGGCCGCTGATGCCTCGTTCGAAGAAGGGAATATTATGGCTAGTCGGTATCCAGGCGGCTCTGGGATCACCCGCGTCCACGATCAGGCTGCGGCGCTTGAAGCGGGCAAGATAGAGCGCCGCCGTCAGGCCCGCCGGGCCTGCTCCGATGACGAGGCAGTCGAGCAAGGTGTCGGAATCGGAGACGGGCATCGCGGGCTTCCTCGTTTGTCGCTGAAAAAGATGACTATCGGGCGGGTGCGCCGCGAAGATGACTGTCTGCTCGAGAACGTCAACGGCCAACCCGCCGCCGAATCAGCGAGCAGCTGTGGGGCGGGTCTCTGAGGGATCGGTCCGGATCATGACAGCCAGGAGCAAACTCCCGGGCGGCACGCAGCCCGACGGCGCGGCCTCGCTGCCCGAACCGTTCCACGACTGGTTCGCGCGAAACGGTTGGTCGCCGCGACCGCATCAGCTTGATCTTCTGCGGCGCGCCGAGGTAGGTGCTTCGGTGCTGCTGATCGCGCCGACCGGTGCCGGCAAGACCCTAGCCGGCTTCCTGCCCTCGCTCGTCGATCTTCACCGTCGCGGCCCCACGAAGCCGGGAACGCGGCCGCATGGCGTCCACACGCTCTACATCTCGCCGCTGAAGGCGCTCGCAACCGACATCCGCCGCAACCTGGAAAGGCCCGTCGCTGAGATCGGCCTCGACGTTTCGCTTGAGACGCGTACCGGCGACACCTCGCAGGTGCGCCGCCAGCGCCAGAAGCTGAAACCGCCGGACATTCTCCTGACCACGCCGGAGCAAGTCGCGCTGCTGCTCGCCGCCAAGGACGCACGCGGTTTCTTCTCGGATCTGCGCTGTGTGATTTTCGACGAGTTGCACTCGCTGGTCACCTCGAAGCGCGGCCATCTTCTGTCGCTGGGGCTGGCGCGATTAAGACAGCTTCGGCCGGACCTCCAAACCATCGGCCTCTCGGCGACCGTCGCCGAGCCCGACGAACTGCGCCGCTGGCTCGTCGCGCAGCCGGCCGATGCCGCCCCGATGGCCGACCTGATCACGGTCGAGGGCGGTGCCAAGCCCGACATCACCATCCTCCGATCCGAGGAGCGCGTGCCCTGGCAGGGGCATGGGGCGACCTACGCCATGAAGGAGGTCTATGAGGCGATCCGCGCCCACCGGACAACGCTGTTGTTCGTCAACACCCGCAGCCAGGCCGAGCGGCTGTTCCAGGAACTCTGGCGGATCAACGACGAGACGCTGCCGATCGCCTTGCATCACGGCTCGCTCGATGTCGCCCAGCGCCGCAAGGTCGAGGCGGCGATGGCCGATAACCGGTTGCGCGCCGTCGTTGCGACCTCGACGCTTGACCTCGGCATCGACTGGGGCGACGTCGACCTCGTCGTCCATGTCGGCGCGCCGAAGGGCGCGTCCCGCCTTGCCCAGCGGATCGGCCGGTCGAACCACCGCATGGACGAGCCCTCCAAGGCGATCCTGGTGCCGGCCAACCGCTTCGAGGTGATGGAATGCCAGGCGGCGCTCGACGCCAATTATCTCGGCGCGCAGGACACGCCGCCGCTGAGGGACGGCGCGCTCGACGTGCTCGCCCAGCACGTGCTTGGCATGGCCGTCGCCGAGCCGTTCCGCGCCGATGACCTCTATGACGAGGTAACGACGGCCGCGCCCTATCGCGAGCTCGACCGCGAGACGTTCGACCGCATCGTCGAATTCGTCGCCACCGGCGGCTACGCGCTCAAGGTCTACGAGCGCTACGCCAAGATCAAGCTGACCGAGGACGGCACCTGGCGCATCACCCATCCGCGCATCGCCCAGCAATATCGGATGAACGCCGGCACGATCATCGAGGCGCCAATGCTGGCCGTCCGGCTGATCCGGCGCAAGACGCGGAGCGCGATCGGCCGCGGCGGGCCGGTCCTCGGCAAGATCGAGGAGGGCTTCGTCGAGAGTCTGGCGATCGGCGACACCTTTTCCTTCTCCGGCATGGTGCTGCGCTTCGAGGGCATTCGCGAGAACGAGTGCTATGTCTCGAAGACCGTCGCCGAGGACGCCCGGATCCCGGCCTATGCCGGAGCGAAATTCCCGCTGACCACCTATCTGGCCGAACAGGTGCGCGCCATGCTTGCCGACCCCGCGCGCTGGGGCGCGCTTCCCGAACAGGTGGCGCAATGGCTGGCGATCCAGCAGCGCAAGTCGGTCATCCCCGGGGCGAACGATCTGTTGATCGAGACCTTTCCGAACGGCCAGCGCTTTTTCATGGTGCTCTACCCCTTCGAGGGGCGTCTTGCCCACCAGACCCTCGGCATGTTGCTCACCCGCCGGCTGGAGCGGGCGCGGGCCAAGCCGCTGGGCTTCGTCGCCACCGACTACGCGGTCTCGATCTGGGGCAAGGGCGACATCGGCGCGATGATCGCCGACGGAAAGCTCTCGCTCGATGCGCTCCTCGACGAGGACATGCTCGGCGACGACCTGGAGGCCTGGATGGCCGATTCCTGGCTGCTCAAACGCACCTTCCGGCAATGCGCGGTGATCTCGGGGCTGATCGAAAAGCGCCATCCCGGCCAGGAGAAGACCGGGCGGCAGATGACCGTCTCGGCCGATCTCATCTACGACGTGTTACGCGCGCACGAGCCCGACCACGTCCTGATGCGGGCGACGTGGGACGACGCGGCGACGGGGCTTCTCGATGTGAGACGCGTGTCCGACCTTCTCGCCCGCATCAAGCACCACATCGTCCACAAGGACCTCGACCAGGTCTCGCCGCTCGCGGTGCCGATCATGCTGGAGATTGGCCGCGAAAGCATCATGGGCGAGGCGCGCGACGAGGTCTTCGCCGAGGCGATGGAGGCCGAGTTGGTTCGGGCGGCGCTGGATTAGCGTCCGCCTACCTGAACATCAGCACCGGCCGCAGGCAGGCACGGACGATCTCGCTGGTCGTCGAGCCGATCAGGAAGTTGCGGATGCGCGAGTGGCCATAGGCGCCCATGACGATCAGATCGACGTCGTCGCGCTTCACATGGGCGGCAATCACCTCGTCGGGCTCACCTTTTTCCAGCGTCGCGGTCACGTCGTAGCCGGCCTCGCGCAGGCGCGCGGCCGCGCGGTCCAGCCGCTCGTCCAAACTCTTCGCCGACACCATGACCAGTTCGCAGGCCGCGCCGTTCAGTAACGGGCTGGTGACGAGATGGTCGATCGCCTTCGTCGCGCTCGGGCCGCCATCGAAGGCGACGATGAACCGGCGGATCGGCCGGAAGGCACGGGCGGCGACGAGAACCGGCTTTGTCGAGGCACGCAGCACCCGCTCAAGATTGGAGCCGAGATGCAGCTTGGCGAAATCCGCCGCCTCGCCACGCTTGCCGATGACGACGAGATCGGCGTCCTTTTCGAACTCGAGCAGCGTGTCGACGACATCGCCGGAGCGCAGCCGCTCCTCGACCGCCGAGACGCCCTTTTCGTTCAAGCGCGCGCCGGCCTCGGCCAGCACCAGACGGCCGCGCTTGCGCGCCAGCTTGCCCTTCTGCTCGTCGAAATCGGCGAGTTCCTTCAGCAGCGTCTCGCGCTCGCCGAGATCGAGATTGCCGGACAGGTCGGCGGGCGCCGAGGGAGTATCCCGACGGCCGATGATATGCATCAGTTCGACCGGGGCGCCGAGCCTGTCGGCGGCCCAGGCAGCGTTGTCGCAGACGCTCTGGGTGTATTGCGAGCCGTCGACCAGCGCGAGAATCTTGCTCATACCGTCCTCCCTCAATGCCCTGGCAACTCGTCCAGCGCGCCCGGCTTATCATGCACGCCGAGACGATCAACCAGCGTACTGCTCGCCTCGTTCATGCCGAGCACCTCGACGTCGGTGCCTCCGCGACGGAACTTGATCACCGCCCGGTCGAGCGCGCCGACCCCGGACAGATCCCAGATATGGGCGCGGCCGACGTCGATGGTGACCTTGTCGATGGCTTCCTTGAAGTCGAAGGCGGCGATGAAATCCTCGGCCGAGGCGAAGAACACCTGCCCCTGGACGTGATAAGTCCGGTGCGTCCGATCCTCCGACAGCTTCGAGGTTACGGCGAAGATCTGCGAGACCTTGGAGGCGAAGAAGATGCCCGACAGCATGACGCCGACAAGGACGCCGATGGCCAGATTGTGGGTCCACACGACGGTGATGACCGTGGCGAGCATCACCGCGCTGGAGCGGCGCGGGTGGGTGCGCAGATTGATGAAGGAGTCCCAGCTGAACGTGCCGATGGAGACCATGATCATGATCGAGACCAGCGCCGCCATCGGGATCACCGCCACCCAATCGCCGAGCGCGACGATGAGGAACAAGAGCGTCACGCCCGCGAACAGGCAGGACAGCCTTCCGCGACCGCCGGATTTCACGTTGATGACCGACTGGCCAATCATCGCGCAGCCGGCCATGCCGCCGAAGAAACCTGTGACGGTGTTGGCGATGCCCTGCCCATAGCATTCGCGGTTCTTGTCCGAGCCGGTGTCCGTCAGGTCGTCGACTACCGATGCGGTCATCAGCGATTCCAGGAGGCCGACGATCGCGATCCCGGCCGAATAGGGCAGGATGATGCGGAGCGTCTCCAGCGTCAGCGGAACGTCGGGCATGAAAAAGTAGGGCAGCGTCGAGGGCAATTCGCCCATGTCGCCGACGGTGCGCAGATCGAAGCCGAAGAACAGCGACACGGCGGTCAGCACCACGATGGTGACCAGCGGCGACGGTACGGCGGTGGTCAGCCGCGGCAGCAGATAGATGATCGCCAGCCCCGCCGCGACCATGACGTAGGTCATCCACGGCACACCGACCAATTCGGGAATCTGGGCGAGGAAGATCAGGATCGCCAGCGCGTTGACGAAACCAGTCATCACCGAGCGCGACACGAAGCGCATGGCGTCGCCGAGGCGCAACAGGCCAGCGACAAGCTGCAACAGGCCAGCGAGGATCGTCGCGGCGAACAGATATTGCAGGCCGTGATCGGCGACCAGCGTCACCATCAGGACAGCGGTCGCGGCGGTCGCCGCCGAAATCATGCCAGGTCGGCCGCCGAAGATCGCAGTCAGCACGGCGATCGAGAAGGAAGCGTAGAGCCCGACCTTCGGATCGACCCCAGCGATGATCGAAAAGGCGATGGCCTCGGGGATCAGGGCCAGCGCCACGACGAGACCGGAGAGGAGATCGCCACGGACATTGCCGAACCAGTCGGCATAAAGATTGCGAGTCGAGAACATCGGCTCCGAAGACATCTGGACGCCAAATTGCCGCGACGGACCGGGCGACGGTGCCGCGGAACGGTTCGGTCAATGTGGCGTCTGGATTGGCCGGGGGATCGGCGCCCGGCATAGCCACCCGCGCGGAGCGGGTCCTTATGTGCGGCGCACTCATCGCCGATCGCGGCGCTCAAATCAACCCATGCCGTTGCGAGACGTCGTGTCGCCTTGCCTTTGCCCGAATGAAGGGTTCGATAGGAACGAAACGCGAATCACCGGATGATAACGGATCTCTGCGAATGAATGCGCTGGCGCGGCGGATGCGGCAAACCGAGTGCGAGGGGCTCGAAACGACCCTTGCCGACGCGGCGGTCGTCTGCGACCCGTCCGGCGTGCTTTACGCGCCGTCGGAGCGCCTGCTGATCGTCTCGGACCTGCATCTGGAAAAGGGCGCGGCCTTTGCTCGCCGGGGCAGTTTTTTGCCGCCTTACGACACAGCGGCTACCTTGGCGCTGCTCGGTTCAGCGCTCGCCCGCTACGACGCCCGGCGGGTGATCTGTCTCGGCGATTCCTTCCATGACCGTCATGGCGCGGCCTTCATGCCGGCCACCTATCGCGAGACGCTCGCCCGCCTGATGGCCGGGCGCGAGTGGATCTGGATCACCGGCAATCACGACCCCGAGCCGCCGGCGCGGATCGGCGGCGAAACCTTGGCGCAGATCGCCGTCGGGCCGTGGCTCTTCCGGCACGAGCCGAGCCGGGACTATCGAAGCGGCGAAGTCGCCGGGCATCTGCATCCGGTCGCCCGCGTCGCCGGCGCGGGCCGCTCGACACGCGGCGCTTGCTTTGCCAGCGACGGCAACCGGATGATCCTGCCGTCCTTCGGCGTCACCACCGGCGGGCTTAATGTGCTCGACCGCGCCTTTCACGGCTTGTTCGACCTTCGGTTCGCCAAAGCCTACGTGATCGGTCTGGCGCGCATCTACCCGATCGGCTTCCGCGCGCTCTGCCACGGCTAGCAGGCCCGGATACGCCTCAATAGGTGGAGGCGAAGGCGACGAGCTGACACAGAACGACGACGCCCGTGTGCACCAGCCGTAGCCGGCCGAACCAGGCGGGCAGTTCGCGCCGACGCGCCGCGAGCATGTCCCACGCACCTTGCAGCGCGAAGGCAACCGCGAAACCGGCAAAGATCCAAGGGCTCGGTACAAACAGCAAGATCCAGCCGGCCAGTGACGGCAGCACCGAAAGGATCAGCACGCGGCGCCGATGCGCGTGCGACACCATTCCGATCCCCCAGCGGATGCCGCCGAGAAAGGCGAGGATCGTCGCCGAATAGCCGGAAAACGCCAGGACGAGCATCGGATAAGCGATGAACGACCGGCCGGCATAGGCGAAGATCACCGCCATCAGCACAAAAGGAACCAGTCCGAGGACGCCGAGCGTCCACGCCGTCTTGTGGGAAGCATAGACCGACGCGGTGGAAGCGGAGAGGGTTTCGGCGACCTGTCGCGCCGACCGATCGGGCGTTTCTAAATCTGTGTTCGTCATTGACGAGTAAACTAATCGCGCTTGAAAACGATCCGTCCGAACCATCCGGTGAAGATCGCCAGCGCCACCGCGAACAGCCCATAGAGAAAGCCGTAGCGGGTGGCGAAATCGTCGATCAGGCTCTCGAGACCCGTCTTGACCACGACCAGCGCTTCCGAATCGCCGCGAATGAACACCCCGCTGCGGAACAGATAGGCGCGCACCGTATGCCGGCCGACCGGAAGATCGGCGGGGAGCCGCAGATCGGCGCGAAACAGCGTCGGACTGACGAATTCGACACTGCCGAAGCTCTGGTTGTAGAGGCCGGACTCCATGCGGATCCGGCGTAGCGCGCTCGCATATTGATCCCGGTTGACCACAGGGTCGCCCTCGCCGTCGACAGCGGATTCGCCGATGATCACCTGGCCAACCGGTTCGGTGACTATCGCCGCGCCCACGGTCTCGGGATCGCGGATGTTCAGCCGCAAATCGTCGATCCCAAGGGAAAGGCTGACGCGCAGGCTCTCGCGCGTGATATCGGACAGCGGGCGGGTCGATGCGAGCGCATAGGATTCAGGCGAAGCGTTGAAGGTTTCCGACCCCCGGTTGATCCATATTCCGAGAGTACGCTCCTTCTTGCGCACCACGACCGGCCGGCGCGGACCGACGAGTGCGACGACGATATCGTAGCGTTGTTGCCGCAAGAGACGGGCATCGGCGTTGTCGAGCGCCCCGAAGACCACGAGCCGCGCACCGGTAAAATTCGACGTGATGGCGATCTCGTTGGTCGACAGGCCGATTTCGAAACTTTCCACCTGTTGCGCTCTAGCCGGGACAAGCAGCGCGACAACCGCCGCCAGCGCGGCCGCGATCCTGCCGAAGGATCGACCGAGACGGCGCGTGCGAGTGCGTTGACGGCCGGTCATCCTCACTCTCCAGTGGGCGAGCTGATGGAATAAAATTCGGTTGGCGTGATCACCAGTTCGAAGCCGAGGCGCAGACCGACGGCCAGGACGAGCAGGGCAAGCAGGGCTCGCAGCTGGTCGCCGCGCAGCCGCCGCCCCGCCGCGGCGCCGAATTGCGCCCCGACTACGCCGCCGAGCATGAGGAGGAAAGCCAGCACGATGTCGATGGTGAAATTCGTCGCAGCCTGGAGAACCGTGGTGACAGCGGCCGTGAAAATGATCTGGAACAGCGACGTTCCGATCACGACGTTGGTCGGAACCCGCAAGAGGTAGATCAGCGCCGGCACCATGATGAAACCGCCGCCCACGCCCATGATCGCGGCAAGGATGCCGATCAAAAAGCCGAGGCCCAGCACCGGGATCACCGAGACATAGAGTTTCGAGCGCTGGAACCGCATCTTCAGCGGTAGCCCGTGCACCCAATTGTGTTTGCCCGAGCGACGAAATTCGCCGCTGCCGCCGCCCGATACCCGTCGCATCGACTGGATGCTCTCGACCAGCATGAGCCCGCCGACACCGCCGAGGAAAATGACGTAGAGAAGCGAGACGACCAGATCGAGCTGGCCGATTCGGCGCAGCAGGGTAAACAACGCCACGCCGGCGACCGAGCCGAGAGCGCCGCCGACGAGAAGCACGCCGCCGAGCTTCAGGTCGATCGTCCCGCGCTTGTAATGGGCGAGCGCGCCGGAAAACGACGATGCGATGACCTGATTGGCGCCCGTCGCCACGGCGACCGCGGGCGGCACGTTGTAGAAGATCAGGAGCGGCGTGATCAGAAAGCCGCCGCCGACCCCGAACATGCCGGAGAGAAAGCCGACGGCCGCCCCCATCCCGATGAGGACCAGGACATTGACCGAAATTTCCGCAATCGGAAGGTAAAGGTTCACGGCGGGTCGGCTCTTTGCTCGAAGGAGCCAGAAAGACAAACGGGTCCAACCGTCTTGGCCCGAACCCCCGCGCCTGTCAAACGCCGATGTGTGTCAAGGTCAACCGCGCGGCCGTTGACCCTGTGGGCGTTAGCCGTCCTTGCGCGCCAGAAGAGCGCGGATCAACGCCTCGTTGATGTCGCCGCTGGGCTGCAACCCCGCTTCCTTCTGGAACGACTTGATTGCCTCGGTCGTCTGCGCGCCGGCAATCCCGTCGGGAGCGCCGGGTTCATAACCGAGTTTGATCAAAATCGCCTGAATGTTGCGGACTGCCCGAGTCATGTCGATCGAAGACGTTTGGATCGGGTCGTTTTCCTTGTCGGTCCACTCTTTCGGCATCTCGACCGTGTTGACCGTTTCGTCGCGCGGTTTCGGTTTGAAGGCCGCGACCTTCGCTTCGGCCAGTTTGCTCTGCGCCGGCGTCAAGGATTTCTTGATTTCGTCCCGCTTTCGCCCGGCGTCTTCGTCGCCCGCCGCCGCGACGATGGAGAACCATTTGAACGATTCAATGAAATCGACTTCCACGCCAGCGCCACGCGCGTAGAGAATGCCGAGATTGTACTGGCTGTCGGTCATTCCGAACTCGGCGGCGTTCTCGAACCAGCGTGCCGCCAGTTTCGGGTCGGACTTGCCGTCGACACCGGTCGCGTAGAGAACGGCGAGGTTGTGCATGGCGCGCACATTGCCCTGGTTTGCCGCCTTCACATACCAGTCGCGCGCCAAAGAAGTGTCGCGGGTGACGCCGTTGCCCTTCTCGAAAAGTGTGCCGAGACTGTATTGCGCCGGCGCAAAATCGCGTTCGGCCGACGCCATGAACCACCTCGCCGCGGCTTTGGCGTCCGGTTCGTCCTTGCGTCCCTCCATCAAGCGCAACCCGACTTCGAACAACGCTTTCGGGTCACCATCACGGGCCGCGCTGGCGAGTGCCTCATTACCAATGGTTTCCGGCATGGACGGGATCGCGGCGCCCGCGGCCGGCGCCGTGCCGGCCTGTGCCTCCAAGGAGCGGCTCACCAGCGAATCCTGCATGGCATCGTCGGCTGCGGGCGCGCGGGCTTCGCCCGCCCCTGCCGGCCCGGCCGGTTCGCTGTTCTCGGCCTGCGATGCGGGCAAAGTGGCGGGCGGCAGGACGAGCCCGTCCGGCATCGTCGACGGGGTCGCGACACCGGATGCCTGCTTCGCTCGCGTATCGTCGCTCGACATATCCGCCGTGGCGGCGACGGAGGCGGCGGGCTTCCCGGTCGGTGCGGACGGCGTGGCCGCGATAATAGACGGTCCGGATTCGTCATCGGAATCCGGGATCGACGTCAGCGCCTGGCCGAGCGGCAAGGCCATGAGCGCCAGAAGCACCGCGCCAATCGCCAAAAGGATCGGCTTGCGGCGACGCGAAATCATGTCGGTGAGGCTGACCCTGCCGGCCGCGGTGTGCGGCTCCGGGCCATCGAGGCTTTCGGCCTCGGCCGCCGCCGCCATGGCCGCGCGGCGGGCGGCGGCGATGAAGTCGGCCTTGCCGTCCGGACCGCCATCCTTCGAACGACCCGCCTGTTGCGCCCGAACCCGCTCGAGCAGCGCCGTGATGTCGGGCGTGCCCGATCCGATCGCCAGCGGCCGGTTGGCTTCCGGTGTATCGAAAATGTCGGCGGCATCCAGAGACGGCGCTTCCATGGCGCTATGGGACGTGGCCTGCTCGCGGGTTTCGACATCGGCGTCGAACAGCATCAGTTCGGGATCGTCCCCGCGCCGGGGGGGCCGCGCGGCGGGGTCGGCAGTGCCGCTCGCGATCGCGGATTTGCGCCCCTTGAGGGTACGCGCGAGGACCGCGCGCAGACCTGAAGCCTCGGCGGCGATGGCGGAGGTCGCGGCCGCGTCGGTCGGGGCGGCCGACGGATTTCCGAAGACCACCGGTTCGTCCCGGCGTGCGCGCCCCTTGCCGGTGAGCTCGCTCTCGATCTGATCAATGCGCTCGACGAGCTTCAGCAGAGTGGAATGCACGGTGCGGAAGAAATCTTCCGATTGCGCGCCGCTGTCTCGCGACAAGGCTTCCAGCGCACGCAGATCGTCGGAAAGACGGGCGACGTGCTCGCTCTGTCGAAGATCGCCGCTTTCGATCATCTGACGAACCGCCTCGTCGGCGGCCGCGCGTGCCGAGACGATGATATCCTCGCGGTGTTCATCGAGCCGGCGCTCGATGTCGGCGAGACGCTGGTCAAGTTCGGGATCGGCGATCGCCGCCGGCATGCCGTTCTCGCCGATCTGCTGCGACAGCCGTGCGATCTGGATTTCGAGCGCCTTGACCATCTCCTCATCGACCCGCGGCGCGGAGACCTCTTCCAGTCGCTCGGCGAGAGACTGCAGGCGGGTTTCCATCGCCAAAGCCTTGACGGGGTCGCCGTCGCCCGCGCTGACGAGAGTTTCCAGCTGCAGCGAAAACCGCTCGATCCGTTCGGCCAATTCTTGCGCCGCATTGTCGCTGGACAGCGCCTCGATCCGATTGGCGAGTTCGCCGATGCGATCCGACAGAACCGCCGAATCGCCGTCTTCGGCAAGTTCGTCGACCCGGGCGGTGAGCGATTGAAGACGTGCCTCGATGCGCTCGACTGGGCTCATGTCGATCGTCGGCGTGCGGTTCGCGGCCGCCATGATCGCACGCGAGATCTCGTCGAGCCGTTCATCGAGCAGGGCAAAGTGATCCAGGTCCAATTCGTCCTGCTGGCGCTTGGCCAGTGTCTCGATGCCGACCGCCAGGGTATGGACCCGCTTTTCCAGCGGCCCGATGGCGAGGGTTTCCGGCAGTTTGGCGAGAGCGGCCTCGAGCTGCTCCATCCGCTCGCCCATCGCTTCGATCTTGCCTTCGATCTCGCGCGAGGCGAATCGATCCTCGAGCGCGCCCCAGCGTTCCTCGACGGCACGCATGGACTTTTCGGAGGCGAGCGTCTCGAGCTTCTCGCGCAGCTTGTTCATCTCGGTCTTCAGGAGATCCGACAAACCGGCCCCCTCGCCTGCCGCCGGCGCCGCGAGATAACGATCCTCGAATTCGTCCCAGCGGCGCTCGACCGCCTTGACTTGCTCCTCGCTCGCGAGCGAGCCGAGGGATGTGCGCAAACGCTCCAACTCGTCCTTCAACTCGTGCCTGGCCTTGCTGTCATCTTCTGATTGTCCGGCAAGCTTGGTCTCGAACATGTCCCAGCGACGGCTGACAGACTGGACGCTCTCCTCGCGCGCCGTGTCACCGACCAGACCGCGGATCGCTTCAAGCTCCTCGCGAAGCGAGCGGACCGTCTCGCGATCCACGCCGCTGTCGACCATTCGGGTCAGGCCGTTGTCGACCTTGGATATCTCGGCATCGATTCGGTCGGCACTGGCGCGTTCGGCAATCATCTTGCGCAGATCGTCGAAAGCCGCGCGCATATTGTCGAAACGCGGCTGCAGACTCTGTGTCATGTCGTCGCGGAGTTCCGCACGCAGCCGCTCAAGCTGTTGGGCAAGGTCCGCCATCGCGGCGGAACCTGCGTCGTCGCCCTTGGATACGCTGAGCCCGCCGGCCGACGCGCGTTGCGGCCTTGGCGCAGCTTCAGGCTCCGCCGGCTCGCGCTCCAGCATCTTCTGCCGCATCACAATTTGTGACACCGCGTCCGAAAAGGTCGGACGGGCGGCTTTCGGGAGGCCGCCGGTCTCTGCCGGGTCGGGCACCGGTGTCTTGCTGTCCGGCCGCTCGCGATCCTGCTTGGCTGCCGTGACGCGCGAGAGCCGCTGCTCAAGTTCCTCCAGGGTACGGCTGAGCGCATCCAGCGAGGAGGCCTCCTCCGGCTTTCGACCGTTTCCCTGTCTTGTGTGATCGGCCATCTCAGCTTTCCCGGTCGGCTGGAGCCCCGTGATCGGCTCTGTCTCGTCGGCACGTGCTCGCGCGGTAAGTTCGAAAAACTGACCCGAACATGGTAAATGATCGGTTAACGCAATTACGATCTCGTTAGGGATTAACCGCATAAGCCGGCCCGAAACTGGACCGGGAATTGACGCAGCGTCTTGTAACAGCCTCATTTAAAGCGATATTCGGTTCCGGTGCGGGTCCAGCGGCCCCGTTTGACCGTGCTGCGTCTTTGCGAAGTGCGTTCTGGAAATTTGCGCGAATACGGAAATCTGCTCATGCCAAACTTGAAGCCAGTCGAAACGGCGGACGAAGAGTCTTCCGTCGATATCGATTTTCTGCTGGGCCGAAGCCAAGAGGCCGCCTCGCAAAAGTCAGTGTTCAAAATCGGCGATCTTTCGAAGGAATTCGGCGTCACCCTGAGAACACTGCGGTTCTACGAGGATCGCGGCCTGCTCTCACCGGAGCGCCGTGGCACCACCCGGCTTTACAGCCGCCGGGACCGGACCCGGCTCCGTCTCATCCTGCTGGCCAAAACATTGGGGTTCTCGCTCACTGAGGCGAAGCAGCTCATCGAGATCTACCACCAGCCCAACGGCAAGCGGAAGCAGATCGAGGTGGCGCTGGAGCGCTTCGAGGAGCAGCAGCAGCTTCTCTACGAACAGCGGGATGAAATCGAGGATTCGATCCGTGCGATGACCGTATCGATCGACCATTTGCGCCAAAAACTGGGCGAATTGGACGCCTGATCCGTCCCGCTCGGCATTGGCCTGCAACGGATCATGATCGAAACTCTCCACAGCCATAAACGGGCGCGACCGCCTTACGGCGCGCCCGCATAATCTCAGACACTGGTGTGTGACAAGAGAGCCAGCCGGCGCGCCCGGCGGCGAAGACGTTGGCGCTCTTATTGACGTTTACGTAAAAGATATTCATACCGTCTCCGACCGACCGCGACGGAGGAATGACATGCCGACCTATCAGGCGCCCATCGAAGATACGCTGTTCGTCTTGAACGACCTGCTCGGCTTCGAACGCTACAGCAATCTTCCGGGATTCGCCGAGGCCTCGCCGGACACGGTCGAAGCGATTCTCGGCGAAGCCGGGCGCATTGCCGGAAAAGTGCTGCAACCGCTCAATCAGCAGGGCGACCGCGAGGGCTGCTGCCGCTCCGACGACGGTTCGGTGACGACGCCGACGGGCTTCAAGCAAGCCTATGAGACATGGCGCGAGGGCGGCTGGGGAAGCCTCGCCTTCGACCCGGCCTATGGCGGCCAGGGCCTGCCGCACACGCTAGCCACAGCCGTTGGCGAATACATGTCGGCCGCCAACATGGCCTTCGCCATGTATCCCGGCCTGACCGCCGGCGCCATCGCGGCCATTTCCTCCCACGGCACCGACGAGCAGAAATCAACCTACCTGCCGAACATGATCGAGGGATCGTGGACCGGCACGATGAATTTGACGGAGCCTCATTGCGGCACCGACCTCGGCCTGCTGCGCACGAAGGCGGTCCCGCAAGACGACGGCGGCTACGCTATCACCGGCCAGAAGATCTTCATTTCCGCCGGCGAGCATGACCTCGCCGAGAACATCATCCACCTCGTTCTTGCCCGGATCGAGGGTGCGCCCGAGGGGGTCAAGGGCATCTCGCTGTTCATTGTGCCGAAGTTCGTTCTCGACACGGAGGGTAAGCCCGGCCGGCGCAACGGCGTCGTCTGCGGCTCCATCGAGGAGAAGATGGGCATCCATGGCAACGCCACCTGCGTCATGAACTACGACGACGCCACCGGCTATTTGATCGGCGAGGCCCACAAGGGCCTTCGGGCGATGTTCACGATGATGAACGAGGCGCGGCTGGGCGTCGGCGTGCAGGGGCTGGCCTTGTCCGACGTCGCCTATCAGAACGCTGTCGCCTATGCCCGCGAACGCACCCAGGGCCGGTCCCTGTCAGGCGTCAAGGCGCCCGACAAGAGCGCCGATCCGATCATCGTCCATCCGGACATCCGCCGCATGCTGATGACCATCCGCTCGATCAACGAGGCGGGCCGCGCGCTGGTGCTGTGGACGGCGCTGAAGGGCGACCTGTCGCATCGCTCCGCCGACGCGGCCGAGCGCGAGGCGGCCGACGACTGGATGGGCCTGATGACGCCGGTGATCAAGGGCGTCCTCACCGACAAGGGCTTCGACAACGCCGTCATGGCGCAACAGGTCTATGGCGGTCATGGCTATATCGGCGAATGGGGCATGGAGCAGTTCGTCCGCGACGCGCGCATCGCCCAGATCTACGAAGGCGCCAACGGCATCCAGGCGCTCGACCTCGTCGGCCGCAAGCTCGGCCTGAATGGCGGCCGTGCGGTGCAGGCCTTCTTCGCCGAGGTCGGCCAGTTCTGCGAAGAAAATCGCGGCGACGAGCGCATGGCGCCGATCACCAAGGCGCTGAAGAAGGGCCTCAACGACCTGCAGCAGGCGACCATGTGGCTGATGCAGAACGCCATGGCCAAGCCCGACAATGCCGGCGCGGCCTCGACCGACTACATGCATCTCTTCGGCCTCGTGGCGCTTGGCTATATGTGGGGCCGCATGGCAAAGATCGCCGAGGAGAAGATTGCCGCCGGCGCCAACGGGAAGACGGCGTTTCTGGAGAAGAAACGCATCACCGCCCGGTTCTTCATGGAGCGCCTGATGCCGGAGAGCGCCGCGCATCTCGCCCGCATTTCGTCCGGGGCCGACGCGATGATGGCGCTGGAGGCCGACGCGTTCTAACCTTCGGCGTGAGGAGACCGAGATGCCGACGAAGCGCCTGCCGTTGCCGAAGCGCCTGCCTTTGCCGAAGCGAATGTCCGTCGCGCTGACGCAGGAGGCCTATGATCGGCTGCGGGCGCTGAATTCGGACTATGCTCTGTCGAACAATTATCTCCTGACGGTGCTCTTGTCGCGCCTCGACGACTATGCCGACCCGGACCGGCTCGCCCGGGTCTTCGACGATTTCATCTCAGAGTATGGTGCGCCGTTGCCTGGCGGCATGAGCGCCCGCAAACCGGAGAGACCCGATGGCTGAAGCCTTCATCTACGATCACGTCCGTACACCCCGTGGCCGCGGCAAGAAGGATGGCGCGCTGCATGAGGTACCGGCGGTGCGGCTCGGCGCGAAGGTTCTCGAGGCGGTGCGAGAGCGCAACGGCATCGACACCAAAACCGTGGACGACATCATCTTCGGCTGCGTCGATCCGGTCGGCGAGGCCGGCAGCGTCATTCCCAAGGCGTCCGCCTTCGAGGCCGGTTACGACTTCGCCGCCCCCGGCATGCAGATTTCGCGCTTTTGCTCCTCCGGCCTCGACGCAGTCAATCTCGCCGCCGCCAAGGTCGTACAGGGCGCCGACGACATCGTCATCGCCGGCGGCGTCGAGTCGATGTCGCGGGTCGGCATGGGCATGTCCGGCGGTGCCTGGATCATGGACCCGTCGGTCGGCATTCCCTCCTACTTCATGCCGCAGGGGGTATCAGCCGACCTCATCGCGACGAAATACGGCTTTTCGCGAGACGACGTCGACGCCTATGCGGTGGAAAGCCAGAAGCGCGCCGGCAAAGCTTGGGACGAAGGCCGCTTCGCCAAGTCCGTCATCCCGGTCAAGGACCAGAACGGCCTGACCATCCTCGACCGTGACGAACACATGCGGCCGTCCACCGACATGCAGTCGCTCGGCAGCCTCAACGCCTCCTTCGCCGTGCACGGCGAGATGGGCGGCTATGACGCGGTCGGCATTCAGGCGCACCCGGAACTCGAAGCGGTGAACCACGTCCATCACCCCGGCAACTCGTCGGGTATCGTCGACGGCGCGGCCGCAGTGCTGATCGGCTCCAAGGCCGGCGGCGAGGCCCTTGGCGTGAAGCCGCGGGCCCGGATCAGAGCCTTCGCCAATATCGGGTCCGACCCGGCGCTGATGCTGACAGGGCCGGTGGACGTGACGGAAAAGCTGCTCAAGCGCTCGGGCATGTCGCTGTCGGACATCGACCTGTTTGAGCTGAACGAAGCCTTCGCGGCGGTGGTGCTTCGCTACATGCAGGCCTTCGATATCGACCACGACATCATCAACGTGAATGGCGGCGCCATCGCCATGGGCCATCCGCTGGGGGCGACCGGCGCGATGGTGCTCGGCACCGTCCTCGACGAGTTGGAACGTCAGGACAAGAATATCGCGCTGGTGACACTGTGCATCGGCGCCGGCATGGGCACGGCGACGATCATCGAGCGGGTGTGAGATGAATGGCCGCTCACGCGTAATGGTGGCGCATGACCTGCGTGCCGACGTCCGGGCCGATAGCCGGCAGCGCCTCGAAGGCCGGCTTGGCGAAGTAATAGCCCTGGAAGAGCTTCACACCCGCCGCCTTCAGGTTGACGAATTCGGCTTCGGTCTCGACGCCTTCGGCCAGAACCTTGATGTCGAGCTCACGCGCGACGAACAACATCGCCGCGATGATGGCCTGGCGGGCGCGCGAGGTGTCGATGCCGCGCACCAGCTTCATGTCGATCTTGATGAGGTCGGGCTGGAAGTCGGCGAGAAGCCCCAACCCGGCATAGCCGGCACCGAAGTCGTCGAGCGCCGTGGTGAATCCCATCCGGCGGTATTCAGCGATGATGTTCTGGAGGTGGCCGATATCGGCCACCTTCTCGTCTTCGGTGAACTCGAACATGATCGAATCGAGCGGAAAGTCGGCTTTCCGGGCGGCGGTCAATGTCGCGCGAAGGCAAGCCGCCGGCTCGTAGACGGCATTCGGCATGAAATTGATCGAGAGCTTGGTTCCGCTGCCCGGAGTGAACAGTCGGCTGGCAAGTTCGATCGCCTTCACCCGGCAGGCCTGGTCGAACCGATAACGCTGCTCGGGCTCGACCTTCGACAGGATCGTGTAGGCGCCCTCGCCCGCGAGACCGCGAACCAGCGCCTCGTAGCCCCAGACCCGCTCGGTCGCGACATCGTAGATCGGCTGGAATGCCATCGAGAATTCGAAATCGAGCGGACGGGACGTTTGGCACCCCTCGCATTTGGCGGTCATGGTTTCGGTTCCTCGCAGTGGCCGATCGTCCTGGATCCTTACCAAACAACGGTTTCGCAATTCTGAAAACACGATCGCCTTGTCCGGCCCGATGCGACTGGCAGACAAGAATTTCCTCAGCCGGCAATCGATGCCGGCAGACAAGACCGGGAGTGGACCAATGAGCTACGAGAACTTCACCGTCGAAACCGATGCTGACGGCATCGCGCTGATCACTTGGGACATGCCCGACCGGTCGATGAATGTCTTCACAGCGGCGGTGATGGACGAGATCGACCGCATCGTCGATCAGGTCGTCGCCGAGGCTGCGATCAAGGGCGCCGTCATCACCTCGGGCAAGACCGGCTCCTTCACCGGCGGTGCCGACCTCAAGATGCTGTCCGGTATGTTCGCACGCTTCGAGGCCAAGAAGCGCGAGGATAAGGACGCGGCGATCCAGGAACTGTTCGACGGGGTCGGACGCATGTCCTGGCTCTGGCGCAAGCTGGAGACCTGCGGCAAGCCCTTCGTCGCGGCGATCAACGGCACCTGCATGGGCGGCGGCCTCGAACTCGCCTTGGCCTGTCACGGCCGCGTCGCGGCGGCCGGCGCCAAGATGGGCCTGCCGGAGGTCAAGGTGGGGATTTTCCCGGGCGCCGGCGGCACTCAGCGCGTGCCGCGCCTGACCGACACCCAGTCGGCGTTGCAGATGCTGCTCAAGGGCTCGACCCTTTCGGCCGAGAAGGCCAAAGGCATGAAGCTGATCGACGCGGTCGTGCCCGCAAGCGACCTCGTCGCCACGGCCCGGGAGATGCTCAAGGCCGGATTGTCGCCGGTGCAGCCCTGGGACCAGAAGGGCTTCAAGCTGCCATCCGGGCCCGTCTATTCGGCGCAAGGGGCACAGGTCTGGCCGGCGGTCGCCTCGCTCTACCGCAAGGAGACGGGCGACAATTATCCCGGTGCCCGCGCCATCGTGAAATGCGTCTATGAGGGCCTGCTTTTGCCGATCGACGCGGCGCTGCGGGTCGAGCAGCGCTACTTCACCGAGGTTTTGCAGACGACGGAAGCGGCGATGATGATCCGATCGCTGTTCGTCTCCATGCAGGAGTTGAACAAGGGCGCGCGCCGGCCGGCAAACGTACCGGCCTCGCAGTTGAAGAAAATCGGTATCGTCGGCGCAGGATTCATGGGCGCCGGCATCGCCTATGTCGCGGCACAGGGCGGCCTCGACGTGGTGCTCATCGACCGCGACCAGGACGCCGCCGACAAGGGCAAGGCACATTCCAAGACGCTGATGGACAAGCTCGTCGATCAGGGCCGCGCCACCAAGGAACAGGCCGAGGCAGTCCTCTCGAAGATCACCGCTACCCCCGACTATGACACGTTGAAGGATGCTGATCTCGTCGTGGAGGCAGTGTTCGAGGACCGCGACGTCAAGGCCGAGGTGACCCGCAAGGTCGCCGCCGTCCTGCCGAAAACCGCGGTCTACGCGTCCAACACCTCGACGATCCCGATCAGCGGTCTTGCCGAAGCCTTCGACGATCCGGAGCGCTTCATCGGCATCCACTTCTTCTCACCGGTCGACCGGATGATGCTGACCGAGGTGATCCTCGGCGAAAAGACCGGTGACAAGGCGCTGGCGGTCGCGCTCGATTTCGTGCGGGCGATCAAGAAGACGCCGATCGTGGTCAACGACACCCGCGGCTTCTTCGCCAATCGCTGCGTGCTTCGCTACATGTCTGAGGCCTACGACATGCTGGTCGAGGGCATTCCGCCGGCGATGATCGAGAACGCGGCGAAGTTCGCCGGCATGCCGGTTGGGCCGCTCGCCCTCAACGACGAGACCGCCGTCGATCTGTCGCTTCGGATCATGAAGGCGACCATGCGCGACATGGGCGACGATTCCGTCGACCCGCGTCATTTCAAGCTGGTGGAGCAGATGAACAGCGATGGCCGGCTGGGTCGCAAGGCCAGCAAGGGCTTTTACGATTATCCGGCCAAGCCCGCCAAGAAGTCGCTGTGGCCCGGCCTCAAGCAGATGTTCGAGCAGCAGCCGGCCGACGGCATCGACTTCGAGGAATTGCAGCAGCGCTTCCTCGCGACCATGGCGCTGGAGGCCGCCCGCACCATGGAGGAAGGCGTCGTCGTCGATCCGCGCGAGGCCGATGTCGGTTCGATCCTTGGTTTCGGCTACGCGCCCTACACCGGCGGCACGATCAGCTACATCGATGGCATGGGCGTCAAGGCCTTCGTTACGCTCTGCGACAAGCTGGCGGACCGCCATGGCGAGCGTTTTCGGCCGACGCCGCTGTTGCGGGAGATGGCGGACAAGGGCGAGAGCTTTTACGGTCGCTTTCCGCCGAAAACGCCCCAGGCGAGGGCAGCCTGAGGCGAGCGCCAGGCCGGGACGATGACCGCGCGTCTACGGCGATCCGGCGCTGCCTCGTGGCCTAACCGAGCCGGCTGTCGGGCCGGAAAACGCAAAAAGAGTCGGCTTGCCGGCGAATTTGAGTCGCTCAGACCCCTGATTGGCCATAATTCGCGGGTTTAACCTTCGCCTAGGGATATCGCGCATGGCAGGCCAAACGGGCCTGTCGAGAGATTGCGACCTTGAACCGGTGCGGCGGATGAACGTCCGGCCCGAGAGGGGGGTCGGCAAGGAGACGTCTCAATGACGACAGGGGATGGATTGCAAAGCGGGGGACGCGCGAGCGAAGCTGAGCTGTTGAAGCGGCTGGCTGAGCGCCGGACCGACTTTGAGCAGGCGCAGGCTGAAACGCGTGAAAGCGCAAGTTTCGCGCGCTTTTTCTCACGCCGTAAGCCGGCTGCGGGACCGACTCAGAACAAGGCGAACCGTTGGGAACCTCGTGAATCGGTGGGCGGTCTGCGGCGCCGACCGGTCGCTGCGTATCTGACGATGACGCTCGTCTCGGCGGTGGCTGTCGGCGCCGTCGCGCTGCTGGCCATGTCTTCGGGCGGCGATGCTGCCTCCAACGGCCCGGCGGCGATGACCGCTCGCGCTCCGGCGGCGGAAAGCGCGGCAACAGCCGCGGCCTCGGCCGCGCGCACGCCTGTCGAGGCAGCGATGGCGTCGTCCGCCAGCGACACGCGGGCGGCGGCGCTGGAGACCCCAGTTGAGTTGGCGGTCGAGCCGGTCGCGGTCCCCGCGGCCGAGACCGATGGGCGGCTTCGCCCCACTACTGAAGACCTCCCGAAGAGTGCGGCCGAGGCTCCCGCGCCGTCGAGCGATGCGGTGGCGGTGGCGCTTGCCCTGCGTCTGCCTTCGGCCCCGAGCGAAGCCACCACCGGCATGTCGGCGGATCTTTTGACGACCGGAAGTATCACGTCCCTCGTCGGCCAGCGTCCGATCGTCAGTGCGCCGGTCGGCGCGGATGGAACGCCCGATATGGCGCGTTGGGCGATCCCGGAGACCGATCCTGTCAGCCCTGTCAGCGAGCCGACGGCAGGCTATGACGCGGCAGAAATCGCCGCGTTGGAGACGACGGCCGAGGAACCCGCGGCGATCGAGGCGGCGGCGGCTGGCACGAACGCGGAGACCCCGACCGAGCCGGAGACCAAGTCGACGGCCAGCGTCAAGGTCGCGGTCAACCTGCGGGCCAAACCGGACAACGGCGCCAAGGTGATCGCCGTGCTGCCCAAGGGACGTACGGTCGAAGTCCACGGTTGCAAACTGTGGTGCGAGGTTTCCGCCGACGGCAAGCGTGGCTTCGTCTTCAAGAGCTTCGTCAGCCGCAAAGGCTAACCTTGCGAACCAAGATCGTGCTTCCCCATCCGGGACGCGTGTGAACGCCCCGGATGTCAGGTCAGCAAAGCGTGACGTTCACGGCGAGGCCGCCGAGGGCGGTCTCCTTGTATTTCTCGCTCATGTCGACGCCGGTCTGGCGCATGGTCTCGATGACGCTGTCGAGCGAGACGAAATGCGTGCCATCGCCCTTGAGGGCCAGCCGCGCGGCGTTGATCGCCTTGACCGCGCCCATGGTGTTGCGCTCGATGCAGGGAATCTGGACAAGCCCGCCGATCGGATCGCAGGTCAGCCCGAGATTGTGCTCCATGGCGATCTCGGCAGCGTTCTCGACCTGCCGGGGCGTTCCGCCGAGGACAGCGCAAAGCGCGCCCGCGGCCATCGAGCAGGCGACGCCCACCTCTCCCTGACAGCCCATTTCGGCCGCCGAGATCGAGGCGTTCTGTTTGTAGAGCGCCCCGATCGCCGCGGCGGTCGCCATGAAATCCACGACCCCCTCATCGGACGCGCCGTGAACGAAGCGTTCGTAATAGGCGAGCACCGCTGGAATGACGCCAGCGGCACCATTGGTCGGCGCCGTGACGACCCGTCCGCCTGCGGCGTTCTCCTCGTTGACCGCCAAGGCGTAGAGATTGACCCAGTCGAGCGTCGTCAGCGGGTCCCGCAAGGCTCTTTCTGGGCGTTTCAGAAGTTCGCCGTGAAGCTGCTTGGCGCGCCGCCGGACCTTGAGACCGCCCGGCAGAATCCCTTCCATGCGGCAGCCGCGTTCGATCGATTCGAACATGGCGTCGCGGATGGCGAGAATACCATCGCGGACCTCGGACTTGGAGCGCCAGGTTTCCTCGTTGGCGAGCACCAGTTCGGCGATCGACAGGCCTTTGGCTTCGCAGATCTCCAGAAGCCGGTCGGCGGAACCGAATTCATAGGGCGCCCGCGCGTTGGTCAGGACCGGCGCCTCACCGGCGGCGTCTTCGGCCGACATCACGAAACCGCCGCCGACGGAGTAGTAGTCGGCGGTATCGATCTCGGCCCCCGCCGCGTCGAAAGTGGCAAAACGGATGCCGTTGGAATGGTGGGGCAGCCGCTCGCGCTTGAGCAGCAACAGTTCCTCGCCTTCGCGAAAGGCGATGCGCTGCCCGCGATCGAGCTGCAACTCGCCCTTGTCGCGAATATAGACGTAGAGATCCTCCGCATCGTCCGGATCGAGCGTGTCGGGCTTGAGCCCGGCAAGGCCGAGCATCACCGCCTTGTCGGTGCCATGCCCCTTTCCGGTCAGCGCAAGCGAACCGTAGAGTTTGACGACGATCCGCGCCGCCGCGCCCTTCAGCCCGCGAACGTCAAGGCGATCGAGGTAGCGCCTGGCCGCCCACATCGGCCCGACCGTATGCGAGGACGACGGGCCGATCCCGATCTTGAAAAGCTCGAAAAAGCTGACGGACATGAGGCCTCCAGAAAAGACGAACTCGGAGGGAGCCGAGCATCCCCCTGTGTGGGGATGGTCCGCGGCCACGCCGAGCATTGCGCCGCTTACACCATCAATGCGGGCGCCCCCGTCTGGTTTGCGACGAATCCGACGCGCGGGCGACTCGATCGGACCGCCCGGACGGAAGCAGACCAGCACGATCAGCCGAAAAACCCGCGCTTCTCGGCGGTCGGGTCGGGATTGCGCCGCGAACTCTGCCCGACCGTATCCGCCACGCGCGCACCGCGGGTACCGATGGGTTTGGCCGGCGGTTGGGTCGTGTCCTGAGCCGTCTGATGCTCCATCTCGGCGTTGATCTCCGCGCCGATGATAAAGATCAGCGAGGAAATCCAGACCCACATCATGAAGCCAATCACGGCGCCGAGGGAACCGTACATCGCGTTGTAGTTGGCAAAGTTCTGGAGATACCAGGAAAAGCCGATCGAGGCGGCCACCCAGACGACGGCCGCCAGCACCGCGCCGAACAGCACCCAACTCCAGCGGGCGCGATTGCGGCTCGGTCCATAGCGATAGATCAGGGCGATCGCCACCACGATCAGAAGGAAAACCACCGGCCAGCGCATCGCGGCGATCAGGGTTTCGGTGAAACCGCGCAACCCAAACAACGCCATCACCACCGGAACCACGCCGACCATGGTGATCAGAACGATGCCGATGAAGATCGCGCCGAGGGTGAAGCAGAGCGCGATGAGATTGAGCTTGATGAAACTACGTCTTTCGCTCTCGCCATAGGCGACGTTCATCGCCTCGAACAGCGTCTTGATGCCGTTATTGGCGCTCCACAGCGCGAACAGGGAACCGAAAATGAAGCCGATCGACAGGGAGGACGGTTTCTGATTGACCAGATTGTCGAGTTGCGCCTGAAGAAGTTCGGTGCCGGCCTGTGGCAGAAAACGGCCGGCAAAGGCGATATGCTCGCTGATCGTCGCCGGATCGTTGACGTAGCCGTAAAGCGAGACGAACACCGCGAAGGCCGGAAATAGCGCCAGGAGCAGATAGAAGGTTGCCCCCGCCGCGATCAGCATCACCCGATCCTCCCAGAACGAGTGGTAGATCCTCAGGAGAATATCCTTCCAGCCCTTCCAGGGAATCGAGAATGGCCCGGCGGCCTCGCGGCCCCGGCCAGGTTCACTGGCCCGGCGGCGCATCTCGTCGCTGGCGTGTGCCATGAATTTGCCGTCCATCCGCCGATCCATCCTCCTGTTCGACCCCGCGCCCTCTCGCCGCGACGGATTGAACCGGTCGGTCATAGAGAAAACCTGTCTCAGGAATAGCATAATCTCGATGTGGTTCCGGCCGAACCTTTCGTCGCACGAATTCTTTGCGCTTGGGGATAGCCGCGCTATTTTCCGTGAAATTTGACGTTGCGATATGGACAAGGTCCGCTCGGCACTCTATGAGCGTTCAAGGTATATATTCCTTTGTCGCTGTCGCCACGAGTCCCGCACGATGTTTTCGCATGACCGGATCTGGGCCGCCATCGACGCCCTCGCCGCCCGCAACCAGCTATCGGCCTCCGGGCTGGCGCGGCGCGCGGGCCTCGATCCCACTACTTTCAACAAGTCGAAGCGAAATGCCGGGGACGGACGACCGCGCTGGCCATCGACGGAATCCCTTTCCAAGGTCATCCATTCGACGGGCACGAGCCTGGAGGAATTCACAGCGCTGGTTCGCGGCAGTGGGGACGAACTGTCGCCTACGCGCGGAACCGCCAGCGTGCCGTTGCTCGGCTTCGCCCAGGCCGGCACCGGTGGCTATTTCGACGATGCCGGCTTTCCTGTCGGTCAGGGCTGGGACGAAATTTCGCTACCGACGACCGGCGACGAAGCCGTTTATGCGCTGGAAGTGTCCGGCCATTCGATGATGCCGCTTTATCGCGACGGCGACGTCGTCATCGTCTCGCCGAGTTCGTCGGTCCGCCGCGGCGACCGGGTCGTCGTGCGAACCCGTGACGGGGAGGTGATGGCGAAGATCCTGCAACGCCGAACCAGCCGCAGCATCGAACTCGGCTCGGTCAATCCCGACTATCCCGACCTCCATTTCGCGGTCGACCAAATCGAATGGATGGCACGGATACTCTGGGCCAGCCAATGAGGCGGTCCGTGTTGCTAAAACCTGCGGGCCGGCCGGCGGATGCCCGCTGTCCGGCATGATTCGCGCGCTGTTCATCGCAGCGGCGCTGGTCGCACTGGTCGTGCTCCTTATCCGTCTCTCGCCGCTCGGCGAGCGCGGAGCAGCAGAGCCCGGTGCACCGCAGCAGATTCCAGCCGGCGAGAACGCTTCCATCGAGAACCCGCCAGATTCCGCGGATCGGCCAGCCCAAGCTGATTCAGGAACGCCCTCCGTTGTCGCGCCCGACCGCGATGTGACGCCCGGCGGCTTTACCCTCGGTCAACGCGCCGGCGAGGCCTTCGACCGCCTGCCGCCGCGCCGGCCCCTGTCAACGCCGGCGGTCGAGGAGGACGAGACGCCGAGGAGCACGCGGCAGGTGCTGCTTCCTCGCCCGGTCGCCGTCGACGCGGCCCATCTGAAAATCGGCGACGGCACCATCGTCCTTACGGGCATCGACCCGCTCCCGCTCGGCGAGACATGCGAAGCGGACGCCGGCGCCTGGCCCTGCGGCATGCGGGCCCGAACGGCGCTGCGGGGGTATCTGCGCTCCCGCGCGGTCCGCTGCCAGGCACCGGAAGATTTCGGCCGGAAACCGGAGACGATCGAGAGCGCCTGTACCCTGCAAGGCAACGACGTCGGCGCGTGGATCGTGCGCAATGGCTGGGCGAAAGCGGTCACCGGCGGCCCCTATGAGGACGCCGAGACCGAGGCCCGGCAGGAGCGCCGCGGCGTCTGGCGATAAGGACGGCTGCCGGCGGCGTCAGCAACTGCGGCGCCATTCCCTGCGCCGACCTGTTTCGCCCTCAGTCCTCGCCGAAATGCGGTTCGAGCCGATACCGCGCGTCACCGGGATCGGCTCGCGAGCGAATATCGTGCGGAGTCTTTTCCCATTGGTGTGGTGCGCTGACGAGTTGCCCGAGGGCGCGCAGCGCGGCGACTGCAATCAGCAGCCAATAGAGGTAGAGAAGCGGGTAATATTTGACCAGCACGCCCCGCTCCCTGGCATCGAGGGCGCCGATCGACAGGGCGATAAACGCGGCATAGCCCCCGACCGCGTTGAACAGGTCGAGCGCGAAGACGAGCCCCTGATAAGCACTCGAGATACCGTTCGTCGCGAAGCTCGCAAGCAACAGGATCGCAAGGGCGAGGAATACCGGATGGGCCAGCGCCGAGGCCAGCATCCCCACGAAAAGCAACTGGAAGACGAGGAAGTTGCGCAGGCCGATTTGCCGCCGGAGTATGCCCGGCTGGCGCATATGGACCAGCCAGGTCTGCGCCCAACCCTTCGTCCAGCGGGTTCGTTGCCGGTGCCAGACCGCCCAGCGCTCGGGTGCGTCTTCCATCGTCGGGGACGATAGCGTCTCGACCCGATAGCCGGCGCGATAAAAGCGCATGCCGAGATCGGCGTCTTCCGTGACATTGTGGGAATCCCACCCCCCAATCTCGATCAGGCGGCTGCGGACGAAATGGTTCGACGTGCCCCCAAGCGGAACCGGAAAGCCATGTCCAGAAAGCCAGGGCAGAAGCCGGCGGAACAGCGCTGCATATTCCAGCGCGAAGATGCCCGCCAGCCAGTTGTTCGCGCCGTTGCGCACGACAAGCGGCGCCTGAAGGCAGACGAGATTGGCCGGCCCCTGACGAAACCGTCCAAAGGCCTCGCGCAATTGGCCCGGATCCGGTTCGTCCTCGGCATCGTAGAGTACCAGGAACTCCCCCGCGGTGAGCGGCAGGGCGTAATTCAGCGCCTTCGGCTTCGTGCGGGGTTCGCAAGCCGGAATCACGACCACCTCGAATTGCGGATGACCGGCGATGGCGCGTTCGACCGCGCGGATCGTCGCCGCGTCGTCGCCCTCGCAGATCAGCTTGATCTCGATCCGGCTGACCGGCCAGTCGAGTTTGCTCAAGGCCCGCACCAGACGGTCGACCATTGCCGCTTCGTGATAGAGCGCGACGAGGACCGAATAGAGTGGCGGCGGCTCGTCTGATCGCGATGACGCGTATGCGTCCGCGGGCGGCGGCTGCCGACTGATCGCGGCGGCGAGCCGGATGGTGAGACAGGCGGCGAACAACACGCCCGCGAGGGGATGCAGGATCGCAACCGTGGCCCCAGGCGCCGAGAACAACGCCAGAAGCAACAGGCCGAATGCCAACATGAGGCCGATCGCCTGGCCTGCTTCCAGAACGGTGCGAGCCGACTGACGAGGCTGCTCGGCGGCAAGACTGAGGACGGCGGCATCGAGACGCTGACGTTCGCTCTGTCGCGCCATGGCCGATTTCACATCGGCCTCCGTAGTGACCCGCGCCCTGTCCTTCACCTCCGGCCGACGCCACAGGAAATCCGCCGTCCGATCGAGACCTTCGAGCTTTGGCAGCAGGAACAGCTTCGTCCTCAGCTCATCGTCGCAGGTCTTGACGAGGCGCGGCAAGGCCACCGTCTTGCAACGCTCGGCGCCGATGATCCGGTTGCCCGGGGCGATCCCGTCGAACGGGACATCAAGCGCTTCGGCCATGGCGGCGGCGACAGTCTGCGCATCGGCGGCCCCGCCGGCGACGATTTCGGCCAGGAGATCGGTGCCGTTTCGCTTCGCCGCGGATCGCGCGGCCCGGATCGTCACGGTGTCGAGGCCGAGGGCGGCCAGCACGCCCTCGCACAGACCTTGTCGAGAGCGCCTTGCGGTTGCCACCGTTTTGGGCGACAGCGGGAAACGGATTGGGGATCGCGCTCCGTCACCGAGCGACAGCGTCGGAAAGACGGCGGGTTTGGCGGCGTACGCCGACGGGAGTTGCAAAGGATCGTCGCGCAATCGGGCCACCCGCTCGAGTTCGCGGCGCACGTTTGCGAACTTCGGCAGTCACGGCGCCCTCTTTCATCTTGAGCGAGCGATTACGCAAGGGAAACAAACTTATGAGAGAAAATTTCTCGCTCCGGTTGCTTCTTGTTTTGGTTCTGGCGCTGGCGCCTGTCCTCGGCACCGGCCAGCTTCGCTCCGTGGCCGCCGAAATGGAGACGGTGTCGATCCCCAACTTCTTCGACCAGCGTCAGCGTATGACGAAACCGCAGCTGGACGGCCGCCAGCGAATCCGCTTCCTCACAACCACCGACTATCCGCCGTTCAATTTCCTCGATCCTCGGGGGCGGCTCGCGGGATTCCACGTCGATCTCGTCCGGGCGATCTGCGAGGAATTGGACGTACTGTCGCGTTGTCAGATCGAGGCAATGGCTTTCAAGGACCTCGTGCCTGCGGTGAAGCGCGGCGACGGCGACGCCATCGTGGTCGGTCTCGCGATGACGCCCACAACCCGGCAGGAACTAGCCTTCACCGAGCCGTATTTCCGCTATCCCGCCCGCTTCGTGACCCGCAAGGACCGCCAGTTTCAGGAGCCGGTCGCCGAGGCAACAGCCGGCAAGAGCATCGGGGTGGAAGAAGGCGGCGCCCACGCGGCGATGCTGGGGGCGTTTTTTCCATCCGCCGCGCCGCGCCCCTTCGCCACCCGCCGCGATGCGCTGGAAGCACTGAAGAACGGCGAGATCGACGCATTCTTCGGCGACGGCGTCGGCCTATCCTTCTGGCTCGAAAGCGATTCCGCGGCCGATTGCTGCGTGTTCTCGGGCGGCCCTTATCTGTCCGACCGCTTTCTCGGCGAGGGCCTCGCCATCGCCGTCGCGCCCAACGATCGCGCACTGGCCCGCTCGATCGACTACGCCATCGGCCGGATCGTCGAGAAGAAGGGCTTCTCGGAGCTTCTTCTGCGTTATTTTCCGGTCAGCGCATTTTAGCCCTCCCCCGTCGTTTCATCTCGGCAGATCGAGGGAGCCGACGCGCGGCTCACCAGCCCGCGCGACGGCGCGCCCACCCCCTGATCCGGCGGCGAGATATCTCGTCGGTTTGATCCGCATCAAGATCAAGGTCCTTCGGCGCTGCTAGCGTGGCGGTCTACGAAGGAGGATCGGGAGACTGGGATGCGACAAAAATCAGGACTGGCATTCGCCACCGCCGTGGGAGTGGCCCTGCTCGCGCCGGCCCTCGCCGCCGCCCAGTCAGCAGAGGAGATCGCCCACGGATTGGCGCTGGTCGAGGACAATTGCGTTCGCTGCCATGGCATCGGCAAAGCCGACAAGAGTTCGCATCCCGACGCACCGGAATTTCGCACGCTGTCGAAGCGCTATCCCATCGAAGCGCTTGGCGAGGCATTCGTCGAAGGAATCGTCACCGGCCATCCCGACATGCCCGAATTCATGGCGACGCCGGTCCAGACGGCCGCGATCATCGCCTACATCGACGGCATTCAGGAATAGAGCCTGCACCCCTTCCGGCTCCATGAGAAAGCGAGCGACCATGAATCTCAACAGCATCCATATGGAACTGGCCCGCGACCGCGAGAATCCCGGGGGCAATGCCCATCGAGGCTACGAATTCACGGCGGCGCTGACGCCGGACGGCCATCTCGACCCGGAGGCCTGGAAGACGGCGCCGGAGCGCTTTACCGTGACACGGTTTTGGGACGGCGAACGCACGGCGCTCGGCACACTCAGCTATCGCAAGGGCGAATGGGTCTTCGACTATGATTACGAGGCCGACGCCGACGACGAACCCGGTTACCGGTTTGCCCAGCATGTCTTCCGCGAAGGCGAGTATGTCTCCATCGACGAGCCCGGCCTGGGCCTGCGTACCTTCAAGATCATCTCGGTGCGGCCGGCCGTGTAGATACGTGACGAGCGGATGTGCGACCGCGTCTCGTGGCTCGTTCCGATAGCGCCTTCCTATCGTCGGCTGACCTATCAGCCGCCGGGCTGTTCGGACGTCTCGCCGCGCGCCGCGTCCAGCATGGCAACAACTTCGCCGTCGCCGACCTGGTGAAAGTCCCGGTAATGAATGCCAATGGCATAAAAAGGCTCCGGGGTCGTCAGGCAGACCAGATCGTCGACGAGCGGCCGCAGCGCCACCAGCGTCTCGCGCGGGGCCACCGGCACGGCCAGCACCAGACGGGCGGCACCGCGGCGGCGCAAGCCGATGAGCGCTGCACGGACGGTGGCGCCGGTGGCGATGCCATCATCGACGAGGATCGCCGTCCGGCCGGCCGTCGAGACAGGCGCTCGGCCGGAAAGATAGGCGTCCCGCCGCCGGGCGATCTCCCGCAGTTCCTTGTCGGCGAGCTTGTCGAGGGTGGCGTCATCGAGCCCCGCGAGCCGCATCACGTCGTCGTTGCGCACCACCTCGGCACCCTCGCCTTCGCCCCCGACGATCGCCGCGGCGGCGAGTTCGGGCTGCCACGGCACGCCGATCTTGCGCACGACCAGCAGATCAAGCGGGGCCGCAAGCTTTCGCGCTATCTCCAGCCCCACAGGCACACCGCCGCGCGGTAGGGCCAGCACCACAGGATCGGCGAGTTCCATCCGAGCCAGCCGATCGGCAAGCAGACGACCGGCCGTAGCGCGATCTGGAAAAGGGACTGGCTCGTCCATTAGGGTCCTCCCGCTGTCAGGCCTGCGCTGCGATCGGCGCGAAGCGCATGGGCACTTGCACTGTGTGCGATACTCCCGGGCAACCAACGCTGCCTTGCGCCACGTCAATCAACCGTGCCCACAGCGAATAAAGCGACGGCCCCCAGCCACGATTGAGCCAGATCAAGGATGCCAATTTCATGAGCGGATAAACGAGGGCCAAGCCGCAATCCGTTGACGCATCAGGCAGCGGCTGCCGACATTCGGGAGAAAAACGCGATGTTCAAGACGATACTGGTCTGTTTGGGGTCAAGGGATCGCGCCGCAGCGCTTCTGGACGTCGCCCTCCCGCTGGCGGAGCGCCATGACGCGCATCTGGTCGGGCTGCATGTGGTTCCCAGCTTTTCGAACTACGCCGGCGGCATGACCCCGGCGGAGGTTCCGGTGGAATTCTTCGAGGAGAACCGCCGCTTGATGCAGGCGGAAGCCGAGGCGATCGAACGCATGTTCGCGGAGCGGACGCGCGCGTCCGCGATCAGGAGCGAGTGGCGTCGCGAGGAGGCTACCAGCCCGAACCAGCACCGTGTCTTCAACCGGCACGCCATGTGCGCCGACCTTGTCATCGCCGGGCAGGCCCGCGACGCCGAATGGGGCGGCGGCACTATCCTGGTCGATCTGGTCATGGGATCGGGGCGGCCGGTTCTGCTTGTCCCATATGCCGGCCGGTTCGACCGCATCGGCGATCGGGTTATGCTGACCTGGAACGCCACGCGCGAGGCCGCACGAGCCGCCTTCGACGCCCTGCCGATCCTGAAAGACGCAAGCCATGTCCGCGTGCTGGCCATCGACCCCAGCGAGGATCGGTCACATACCGGCCTTGCGCCGGCGGACGATCTCGCCGTCACCTTGGCAAGGCACGGGGTCAAGGCGGAGGCGGCAACCTCCTTCAGCGATACGATCTCGATCGCCGACGACATCCTGTCCCGCCTCGCCGATGACGGCTCGGATCTTTTGGTGATGGGCTGCTTCGGCCATTCCAGGGTCCGGGAGATGCTGTTCGGCGGTGTGACGCGCCATGTCCTGCGCCATATGACCGTTCCCGTCCTGATGTCGCATTGACCGCGGCTGGCAAAACGGAAGAGTCCGAGTGATGACCGACGCCGAATTCGACGTTCTCGATCGCTACTGGCGGGCGGCGAACTATCTGTCGGTCGGCCAGATCTATCTGGTCGACAATCCGCTGCTGCGCGAGCCTCTTCGGCCCGAACACCTCAAACGTCGCCTGCTCGGCCATTGGGGCACCACGCCCGGCCTCAACTTCGTCTACGTCCACCTGAACCGGGTGATCCGGGAGCGGGACGTCTCCGTTCTCTACGTCTGCGGTCCCGGCCATGGCGGTCCGGGAATGGTCGCCAACACCTGGCTCGAAGGCAGCTATTCGCAGATCTATCCCGACATCTCCCAAGACGCCGAGGGCATGCGCAAGCTGTTCCGACAGTTCTCGTTTCCCGGCGGTATTCCCAGCCATGCCGCGCCGGAAACGCCGGGCTCGATCCACGAAGGCGGCGAACTCGGTTATGCCCTTGCCCATGCCTATGGCGCGGTCTTCGACAATCCCGACCTGATCGCCGCCTGCGTGATCGGCGACGGCGAGGCGGAGACCGGAGCGCTCGCCGCCTCCTGGCATTCGAACAAGTTCCTGAATCCGGCGAGCGACGGCGCCGTGCTGCCGATCCTGCATCTCAACGGCTACAAGATCGCCAATCCGACCGTGCTCGGCCGCATGGGCGACGACGAGCTTGCCTGCCTGTTCGAAGGTTATGGCCACGATCCCATCTTCGTCGAGGGTGATGATCCGGCCTTGATGCACCGCAAGATGGCCGCCGCCTTCGACCGGGCCTTTGGGCGCATCGCCGAAATCCAGGCCGAGGCGCGGTCCGGCAAGGTCACCGGGCGGCCGGACTGGCCGATGATCGTGCTGCGGTCGCCGAAAGGCTGGACCGGGCCTAAGGAGGTCGACGGCAAGAAGGTCGAGGGTTTCTGGCGCGCCCACCAGGTGCCGGTGGCACAGGTCCGCGACAATCCGGAGCACCGGTGCATCCTCGAGGACTGGATGCGCTCCTACGAACCGGAGGAGCTTTTCGACGAGGCGGGCCGGTTGCGGCCGGATCTGGCCGATTTCGCGCCCCAGGGCGAGCGCCGGATGGGCGCCAATCCCGTCGCCAATGGTGGCCGGCTCAAGGTCGATCTCGACCGGCCGGATGTCGGCGACTTCGCCGTCGACGTGACGCGGCCCGGTGGCGTTCAAGGCGAGGCGACGCGAGTGCTGGGCCAGTATCTGCGCGATCTCATGGTGCGCAATCGCGACGCGCGGAACTTTCGTCTGATCAGTCCGGACGAGGCCTCGTCGAACCGTCTCGACGCGGTGTTCGAGGTCACCGAGCGGGTCTGGATGGAGCGGATCGAACCCTATGACGTCCATCTCGCCCGCGAGGGCCGGGTCATGGAAATCCTCAGCGAGCATCTCTGCCAGGGTTGGCTGGAAGGCTACCTCCTCACCGGCCGGCACGGGCTGTTCGCCTGCTACGAGGCCTTCGTCCACATCGTCGATTCCATGTTCAACCAGCACGCCAAATGGCTGAAGGTCTCGCGCGAGATTGAATGGCGGGCGCCGATCGCGTCGCTGAACTATCTTCTGACCTCGCATGTCTGGCAACAGGATCACAACGGCTTCAGCCATCAGGATCCGGGTTTCGTCGATCTCGTCGCCAACAAGAAGGCCGATGTCGTCCGCCTGTATTTCCCGCCCGACGCCAACACGCTCCTATGCGTCGCCGACCACTGTCTCGGGACCTATGACCGGGTGAACGTCATCGTCGCCGGCAAGGCGCCGGCGCCGCAATGGCTGACCATCAAAGAGGCGAAGGCCCATTGCGACACGGGGATTTCCGCTTGGCCGTTCGCCTCCAACGTCTCGGCGGATCAAACGCCCGACATCGTCATGGCCGCGGCCGGCGACGTGCCGACCATCGAGGCGTTGGCGGCCACCGCCCTTTTGCGCGAGGCGCTGCCGGAGCTTAAAATCCGTTTCGTCAACGTGATCGATCTGATGGCGTTACAGCCAAAGGAGCGGCATCCGCACGGCCTCGATGACGCCGCCTTCGACGCGCTGTTCACCCGCGATCGGCCGGTGATCTTCGCCTATCACGGCTATCCCTATCTCATCCACCGCCTGACCTATAAGCGCGCCAACCACGACAACATCCACGTTCACGGCTACCAGGAGGAAGGCACGACAACGACGCCCTTCGACATGGTGGTGCTCAACGAATTGGATCGTTTCCATCTGGCGATCGCCGCCATCGCGCGGCTGCCGGATCGCGGCGGAGCGGCCGGCGGAGAAGCGATCGAGCAATTTCGCCAGCGACTTGCGGCGCATCGGGCCTATATCGTCGAGAATGGCGAAGACATGCCCGAAATCCGCGACTGGTCCTGGCGATACCAAACGACTTTGGACGCGGCGGAATAACCAGCCTTCCAGCCTGTCTGGTGAACGATGACGAGCGACGCTGTCCTCTGTCTGAACGCCGGCTCATCGAGCACGAAGTTCGGCCTTTTCCGGATCGGCCTATCGGATTGGCCGTCGCTGGTGGCCCGCGGTCAGTTGAAGCGCGGTAAGGAGGAAATTCGTCTGGAGGCCCGGGGCCCCGACGGCAGCATCGCGCTCGACGAGATTGTGGCGGACGACGCGGCCGATCCGCAGCGCGCCTATCAGCGGCTTCTCGACTGGGCTGACGATCTGGCGCGACCAGGGCGCCTCGCTGCGGTCGGCCACCGGATCGTCCATGGCGGCACCGCGTTCACGGGACCGGTTCGGCTCACAGCGGAGACGATTTCCTCAATCGAGGGTCTGACGCCGCTGGCTCCGCTGCACCAACCACTGGGGCTGAAGCCGGTGCGCGCAATCGCCGGTCTGCGGCCGGACCTTCGCCAGACCGCCTCCTTCGACACGGCGTTTCATAGCTCGATCGCGCCGCAAGCCGCACGCTACGCCCTGCCCCGGCGGCTCGAAGCGGAAGGTATCCGCAAATATGGCTTCCACGGCTTGTCCTACGATTACATCGCCCATCGGCTCGACGATCGCTGGCCCGGTACCACTGCGAAGAAGACGGTCGTCGCCCATCTCGGCGCCGGCGCCAGCCTGTGCGCGCTGAAGGACAGCAAGAGCGCCGATACGACGATGGGCTTTTCGACCCTCGACGGCGTCGTGATGGCCACCCGGTGCGGTTCGCTCGATCCGGGCGTGATTCTCTATCTTCTCAAGGCGAAGGATTTTACGCCTGAGGCCATCGAACATCTGCTCTATTACAAATCCGGGCTGCTCGGCGTTTCCGATCTGTCCGGCGACATGCGCGAGCTTCTCAAAGCCGACACGCCGCCAGCCCGTGAGGCGATCGACCTGTTCGCCCTCAGCGTCGCGCGCCAGGTGGCCGTGATGGCGACGAGTCTCGGGGGCCTCGAGCGCCTGGTCTTCACCGGCGGGGTCGGCGAGAATCAGCCCGGCATCCGCGATGCCATATGCCAGCATCTTGTCTGGCTCGGCCTTGCGGTCGATCCGGATCGCAATCGGGCCGCCGTGGAGCGGATCGACGCGCCGGACAGTCGCGTCGAAATCCTGATCGTTCCGACCGACGAAGAGGCCGTCATCGCCCGCGACGCGGCGAGGTTGCCGGTCGGCTAAAACGTCAGCGACATCGTCCGCAGATGACCGCAATCATTCCCACTCGATTGTTCAGATACTCTACAACCTATTGAAATCAAAAGAAAATTTACTCAGGCGGCGCGCAAACTCCGACGCTGGGGCCGTCAAAAGGCTACGCTGTTGATTCTAAAGGGAAAATCTTCGCCAAATATCGGCGACCATCGGACGATTTTTGTGCCTCGCGGCGGACCCGCCTCCGTCCCGGAAAGTACCGTCACCGATCTATACCACGCTAATAAATGGATGCCATTGTACCGAGGGCATGCCCTGCATGAACCTTCGGTAGCTCGATCCTACCGGCTTGGAACTCGCGCGCTCCGAGGACATTCTCAGTGTCTGAATCAGAATGAACGTGGCGTCTTCAATGCCTTGCGAGCCGTCGGGTGGTGAGCCAGCGATTGGCCTGAATGCTAGAGCGTTTTCCGGCCGGGTAGAGTCTTGGTCGATTTCGTGATTCAAGCTGTCGACCGGAAGGGAGGCAGCGATGGCACGAGCTTTGTCGATGGATCTTCGACATCGGGTTTTGAAAGCGATGCGAGACGGGCTGACGACACATGCGGCGGCGGAGCGGTTCGGGATCGCGATCGCGACGACGGTTCGATGGCGGTCTCAGGATCGCTCTGGGCGAACCGATCCCTTGCCGATGGGCGGCGATCGCCGCTCCGGCCGGATCGAGGCGGAGGCCGGCTTTCTGCTCGCCCTGGTCGACGAGACCGACGACATCACGCATCCACGAGATGCGGCAGCGGCTGGCCGAAGAGCGTGGACTTAAGGTCGGCGTCGGCACGCTCTGGCGGTTCTTCGATCGACGCGGCATCACGTGGAAAAATGGACATTGGAAGACGACGACCTTCACGGGTGCGTTGCGCCTCACCGGCATGACGGCCCCAATGGTGCTCGACGGCGCCATGAACGGCGTCGCCTTCCGGGCCTATGTCGAGTAGGTGCTCGCGCCGACACTCATCCCAGGCGACGTGGTCGTGATGGACAACCTGCCGGCCCACAAGGCCGAAGGCGTACGCGAAGCGATCGAACGCGCCGGCGCCGAACTGCGCTTCCTGCCGCCCTACAGTCCCGACTTCAATCCGATCGAGATGGCCTTCTCAAAACTGAAGCCGCTGCTTCGGACCAAAGCCGAGTGCACCGTCGAAACACTCTGGACGACCGTCGGAACGTTGATCGACGAATTCAAACCCGCTGAATGCGCCAACTACTTCCAGGCCGCTGGCTACGACGCAACATGATCGGAAAACGCTCTAGCGCGCTTGCCACGCCCGGAAATATGAGCGACGGCCGGACGTGATCCTGCCCGAACGGGAGACGTGACCGCCGGCACGTTGTGCGAACCGCCAGCGCAAAGCTCGGCGAATGCCAGCAGGCGAAGGGCCGGTGCCGCGTCCTTTGTCGTCCTGGCCAGACGCCGAAATATCGAGCCGTCGAAATCGCCGCGCAGCGGAATGGGCGTGCCATGGCAAACTTCCGCTTGACACAGTGATTGAGAATTCTACCGGCTTGGGATCCCCAAGAGAGTCACGCTCGATGCTCGCTGGTATGGGTCAAGTCGACACGAATTACAGGGTGGTAACTGCCTCATGCGATTGAATCTCGATAGGCTGATGGGTCAGGCCAGCAAACTTCGACGAAAGGGCGATCTGGCGCAGGCCGGTCGGCTTTATCTGACAATTCTCGAAGCGTATCCCGGAAACCAGCGCGCGTCGAAGGCGCTCGAACAGCTGCGAGCTGAGGCCATCGATCCGCCAGTGGAAACGTTGAGGGATTTGGAATCCCTATATCAGAAAGGCGAATTTGCCGGCGTCGCGGAGACGGGCGAGCGGTTCGCGCAGGACTTTCCACGGTCTTGCACCCTTTGGAATATCATTGGAGCGGCAAACCAGGCTCTCGGTCGAACCCAAGCCGCGGAGGAGAATTTTCGCCGAGCCCTCGACATCAATCCGCAGGACGCCGATGCACACAACAATCTTGGGGTGATCCTCAAAGCCCAGAATAGAACCGGAGAAGCACTCGAAAGCTATCAGCGCGCCACGTTGTTCAACCCGAACCACGCTGACGCTCTCGTGAATCTGGGAAATCTTGTCAAAGATACGGGTCACGTTGATGACGCGCTGACCTACTATGCCAAAGCACAGCGAATAAACCCGGGCGATGCGGCGATATACTACAATATTGCCGGGACACTTCAAGAAAAAGGTGAGGTAGAGGAATCCGTCCGTCACTATCTTCGAGCGCTCGAACTCGCTCCCGATTACCACAAGGCGCGAGCGCAGCTTTTGCACCAGCTGGCGCATCTGTGCGACTGGGATCGACTGCAATCCTTCAGCACGGGCACGGCGACCCTGGGGATCGTCGGCGAGCCGGTCGAGCCGTTCGCTTTGTTGTTCCTGGAAGACTCGCCCTCGCGCCAGCGTATCCGCTCGGAACGGTTTGCCGCTAAGAGGTTCGAGGCGAGCCCCCTCCCCATACCGATTCGGACTGTCGTTCCGCGGAAAAACTTGCGCATCGGTTATTTCTCAGCCGATTTTCACAGCCACGCGACCATGTATCTTCTCTCCCAAGTCCTGCTGGGGCATGATCGAAGTTCGTTCGAGATTTACATCTATTCCTATGGCACCAAGCAGGACGAATGGATCACGCCCACCCTGAAGAACGCCGTTACCCGTTTTCAGGATGTGCGGGAATTGTCCGATCTTGATCTGGCCGGCCTCGCCCGTCGTGATGGCCTCGACATCGCCGTCGATCTGAAAGGCTATACGCGGAATTCGCGGTCCGGCATTTTCTCGCACCGCCTGGCGCCGATCCAGATCAGTTATCTCGGATATCCCGGCACGATGGGCACCCGCTTCATCGATTACATTATCGCGGATGACGTGGTCATTCCGCCCTCGCACCGTGAACACTATACCGAGAACGTCATATACCTTCCCCATTCGTATCAGCCGACCGACAATAGCAGAGAAATTCCGGACAAGCCGTCGAGCCGCCAGCAATTCGGGTTGCCGCCAGACGGCTTCGTCTTTTGCTGCTTCAATGCGACCTACAAGATCACCCAGCGCGAATTCGCCATCTGGATGCGCCTTCTCGACAAGGTCGATGGAAGTGTTCTTTGGCTGTTGCGATCCAACAAGTGGGCAGAAGCGAACCTCCGTGCGGCGACCAGGACGCACGGAATCGATGAATCACGGCTCGTCTTCGCGGAACGGCTGCCGCATCTTGAGCATCTGGCGCGGCACCGGCATGCGGATCTTTTCCTCGACACGTTCAACGTCAATGCCCATACGACGGCAAGCGATGCTCTATGGGCCGGGCTGCCGATCGTCACGAGAATGGGCGAGCAATTCGCGGCAAGAGTGGCCGCGAGCGTCTTGCATGCCGCAGGGCTTCCAGAACTCATAGCTGATTCAGACGAGGCCTATGAGAGGCTCGCCCTCGACCTTGCGACGGATCCAAGCAGGCTCGACGCGATCAAGCAAAAGCTTGCCGACAATCGCCTCACCCAACCGCTGTTCGACAGCAGGCGCTATACGAAACATCTGGAAACTGCCTATCGGCAAGCCTGTCAGCGCTATATCGACGGCAAGGCAGCCGGCACGATCCGGGTAGAAGACGATAGGGCGGGGTGATTGCCCAGACGACAATTCGATCTCGCCACCACAACGACCGTAAGATCGGGCAACCGCACCTGGTTGCTCGGCGTACATTGCAACCCGCAAGACCTCAAGGGTGGCTCAGACACGCCTCAGAAAACCGTCCGGTGAGGCCGTGATCATCAGCTTGTGCTCGATGTCCTTGTCGGTCTCAAAGTGCAGGGGCTGGCCGTCTCGGCCCGTCCGTCCGGTGGTGTTCAGCGTCTCGATGTATTCCCAGACCGCTGTCTTGGGATTGTTACCTTTGCCCCATGGACGATCGGCGCACATGTCCGCGGGAAGATTCTCCACGCCGCTGTCCCAAACCACGCAATACCCCCCCCTGGACGTCAACGGGGCATACAGTTCAAGCTCCTCCAGAACATGCGCGTGGGTGTGATTGGAGTCCAGGAACACCATGACACGCTCATAGCCATCGGCATGCGCATAAATCGCCTCCGCCGACTCCCGCGAAATGGACGACCCCTCGAGCAAATGGATCATGCGTCGCAGCGGATGGGCATCCAAGCCTTCGCGGTTATGCGCTCTTATGTCGATATCGACGCCGACGACCTTGCGCCGGCTCGCCTTCGGGTCGATCACGGTTCCGGCTTCGACTGCATCGCAATAATCGAGCAGCGCCAACATCGAGGCGCTCATGATCAAGGATCCGCCGTGAGCAATGCCGGTCTCGACGATCAGGTCGGGGCGGCACGCCCAGATCAATTCCTGGATGGCATAGATGTCCTGAGGCACCTGAATGATCGGCCGTCCAAGCCAGCTGAAATTCTGCGCGTAGCGATGCCGGATGGCCTCGCGAATCCAGATATTGCTCAGCCCGATAAAATCTCGGTCTTCACCGGCATCGCGGATATTCGACGCTACGAAATTGCGAAACTGTTCAGCGGGGTCCATCTCGTCTCCAATTGGCGCGCATTCCAAGGCGTCCTGTCGGCCCGGGCAGGCCCCTGCAGTAAGGCGAGCCGGCAGCAACGCACAAGCCGGATGATTCAAGGGCCAGGCGCGACTCGGTCACTGTCGGGCGGAGAGGGGTAGGACCCCCGGTGGCGATGGCGGCTACCGCGACGTCAGCAATGGTTGTCGACAGGCACTTGCCGCCATCTGGAATCGACGAAGCCGCCGTCCGTCCGGCTCATCATCAGGCCCACACAAGCGAGTCTCCCTTAAGTCAATCAGGTGATTCCCTGGGGCTTCTGGCAGATTCTGATGCAGCGTCATTCACCGTTTTCATCTGTAGCGCCATGCAAATCGGCGCATGCAGAAGCCCGGAATAAGGCATGAAAGTCGTTATCCTGGCGGGCGGCCGCGGCTCGCGACTGGCCGAGGAAACCTCGGTGCGGCCGAAGCCGCTGGTGGAGATCGGCGAAAAGCCGATCATCTGGCACATCATGAGCATCTACGCCCATTTTGGCTTCAAGGACTTCATCGTCTGTGCCGGCTACAAGGGCTACCAGATCAAGGAATATTTCGCGAACCTCGTTCTGCACCACAGCGACGTCACGGTAGATCTCGGCCGGAACCTGATCCACTATCACCAATCGGACAAGCTCGATTGGCGCGTCAGCGTGATCGACACCGGTCTCGACACTATGACAGGCGGGCGGCTGAAGCGCGCCAAGCCGTATCTTACGCCGGGCGAGCCCTTTTGCATGACTTATGGCGATGGGGTCGCCGACGTGGACGTGGCCCGCGAAGCTGCGTTTCATCGCGCGCACGGGCTCAAGGCGACAATGTGTACCGTGGCACCACCCGGCCGTTTCGGCACGGTCAATATCGAGGGCGAACGCGTCTCGGCCTTCGTGGAGAAGCCCACGGCCGACACGCAACGCATCAATGGCGGCTTCTTCGTCCTGCAACCGGAGGTGCTCGATCTCATCGAGGGCGACGGCACGGTATGGGAGAGCGGGCCGCTGAAACGGCTGGTCGCCGAAGGCCAACTCGCCTCCTTTCGCCATGATGGCTTCTGGCGTCCCATGGACACGCTGCGCGAGCGTATTCACCTCAACGAAATGTGGAATGCCAGCGCCGCGCCATGGAAGGTTTGGACGTGACCGGATTCTGGACCGGCCGCCGCGTCCTCGTCACCGGTCATACCGGCTTCAAGGGCGGCTGGCTCTGTCTGTGGCTGGAACGCCTAGGGGCGCAGGTGACGGGCATTGCCCGCGCGCCCGAGACCGAGCCGGCGCTTTATTACCTACTTGGCCCCTGGAACGGCCAAGACCATCATCTCGCCGACATCCGCGATCTCTCGGCGCTGGCGCCGCTGGTAAAAACGGCGCGCCCGCAAGTGGTGTTTCATCTGGCTGCCCAGCCGTTGGTGCGGCGGTCCTATGCCGAGCCGGTCGAGACCTTCGAGACTAATGTCATGGGCACAGTGAACCTTCTTGAGGCCATACGTGGGGCACCGGATGTGCAGGCGGTGGTGGTGGTGACCACCGACAAGGTCTATGCCCATCGCGATGATGGTCGTCCGTTTGACGAGGACGACCGGCTCGGCGGCAATGCCCCCTACAGCTGCTCGAAGGCCTGTGCCGAACTCGTCGTCCAGGGTTTCCGCGACAGTTTCTTCGGTTCGGGCGGCCCGGCACTGGCCACCGCCCGCGCCGGCAATGTGGTCGGCGGCGGCGACTGGTCGGAGGATCGGCTGGTGGCCGATTGCGTGCGTTCGCTCGAAGCGGGGAGGCCCGTCCATCTACGCGCGCCGCGCTCGACCCGGCCCTGGCAGCATGTGATTGAGCCGCTGGCGGGCTATCTGAAACTGGCGCAGGCGCTGACGGAGGAGCCGGCCCGCGCGCCGCAGGCTGTGAATTTCGGTCCGGACCCGGATCAGTCCGCCACGGTAGCCGAGATGGCGGAGCGGCTCGCCGCCGCTTGGGGCGCTGCCGAAGCCTGGCTTGCCGACGAGGGACCGCATCCGCCCGAGGCGAAGGCGTTGCGTCTGCGCTCGGATCGCGCCGCCGAGGCACTGGGCTGGCGACCCCGCCTATCGCTGGACGAAACCCTTACCTGGACCGCCGACTGGTATCGCGCTCACCGCGCCGGTGCCGACATGCGCGAATTCACGACGACGCAGATTGCCGCCTATGAAGAGCGGGCGTCGCGATGAGATTCATTGAGACGAAGGTGGCCGGCGCCTGGGAGATCGAGATCGAGCCACTCTCCGACGAGCGGGGTTTTTTTGCGCGCGCGTTTTGCGCGGAAACCTTCGCGGCGCGAGGGCTGATGGATCGATTCGTTCATGCCGACATTTCCTTCAACCCCTCCCGGGGCACGCTGAGAGGGATGCATCTCCAGGCTCCTCCGAGGGCTGAGATCAAGCTCGTTCGCGCCGTGCGCGGCCGAATTTTCGATGTCGCCGTGGATCTGCGACCGCAGTCGCCGACCTATCTCGGCCATGCCGCCGTCGAACTCGACGCGAGCCGCTGGAACGCCCTCTATGTGCCCGCCGGCTGTGCCCACGGGTTCCTTACCCTCGAAGACGATTGCGAGGTCCTCTACCTCGTCTCCGAGATCTACGCCCGCGACCTCGCCCGCACCTTCCGCTGGAACGATCCCGCCTTCGGCGTGAACTGGCCGGCCGAACCCCAGATCATCTCGGCCCGTGATGCCAATGCAGAGGACTTCAAGCCATGAACGCTCCCTTCGATCCCGCAAAGCTGCCTGCCAGCGCGCCCACCACAGTCATGGAGGCGCCGTCCGATGTGACGCTCAGCATCTGCGTGCCCACCTACAATCGCGCGCGCTTCCTCGAACATCTCTTTCCGCATCTGGCCGAGGCGAGCCAGGCCTTCGACTTCACCTATGAAATCGTTGTCTCGGACAATGCTTCGCCGGACGATACGGCCACCGTGGTCGAGCGCTTCCAGGCGGACGGCTTGCCGATCCGCTATTTCCGTCAGGAAGAGAACAAGGTTCTTTCCAATCTCCTCAGCGCCTTCCACCACGCGCGGGGACGCTATCTCGTCTATCTGGCGGATGATGATCTGATCGTACCGGAGGCGCTGGCCGACAACATCCGCTTCATGCTGGCCAATCCGGAGATCCGGGCCTGCTACACCCCGTGGGACATCTACGACGATGTGAACAAGGCCTCGCATCAGTTGTTTTATCAGCTGGATAGCGAGCTCGCTGTCTTCCATCCCGGTCAGGAGGTGGATCTGCTCAACATGCTCGTCAAAAATCACATCATCCCGGAGATCGCGATCTACCGGGCCGATGCCGTGCGCTGCATCGTCTCGGCACCACGCTTCTGTTACTGGGCGTTCAGCTACCTCGCCGCGATCGCCGCGCAAGGGCCGATCGCCTTCCGGCAGATGCCCTACTACCGCTCGGTGACACTGTCGCCCGTCATGCCCAACCGGTCCCAGGAAGGGACCGCCGACAACCTGTCCAACTGGGACAGCTTCCGAGGTGGCATCGAATATATGATCTTCAGCCTACTGCGCCGGCACAACGTAACCCCCGACGCGGAAGTACGGCTGGCGTTCCGCGACATGGTGGACAGCTTTCTGCAATTGCGTATGCGCGTGACCTTGAGACTGTGGCTGGGCCGCCGGGATTATATCCGCGCCTATGAAATCCTCTGCCGCCTGAACTATCTCAACCCCAACGCGATCGAGGGGATCGACAATCTGGAGAAGCTGTCGCCGTTGATCATGGCGCAGACGCTGGCGCGCCTCGCCAACGGCATCGCCGGAATCGACCGCGTAGTGCTGGCCGGTATCGGCGACAGCGATGCCGTCGGGACCATGTTGCGGGATCTGGGGCTGGAGGAGCGTATCCGGGTTGAAGCCGCCTCGGATGCGCCTGACGAAGGCGCCCGGACTGGCTGCCTTGTCTTCATTGGACAAGAGGATCTGCGCCAGGATTTTTTGGATCAAGGCTATGAACCTGGGCTCATCGTCAGCGAAAGGAATATCAGCGCCAACATTCTGATCTAAGCGAACCCTTGCCCGCTGGCCGAAGGCCTCTTCCACGCTCTCACAAGCGGACGCGTTTCCGCTTGCCGCCGCGGCTAAAGTCGAGCATTGACCGACCAGCCGCCTCGGTGGCGCTGGACCGCATTGGAGGCGAACGAGTGAGATCCACCCGACGCAAAGGAGCGATCTGGTGAACTGCAGGCACTGCGGCGGCGCCCTTCGTCTGCCGTTTCTCGATCTCGGCAGCGCTCCGCCCTCCAACGCCTACCTCACCGAGGGGGCGCTGCTGGAGCCGGAAATCTGGTTTCCACTGCGGCTGCTGGTCTGTGGCAGCTGCTGGCTCGTGCAGACCGAAGATCACGCCGGCCGCGCCGCACTGTTCACCGATGACTACGCCTATTTCAGCTCGTTTTCGTCTTCCTGGCTGGCGCATGCGAAGCGGTATGTGGAAGCGATGATGGCACGCTTCGGCCTCGGAGCGGAAAGTTCGGTCGTCGAGATCGCAGCCAATGATGGCTATCTCCTGCAATATGTCGCCGCCGCCGGTATCCCCTGCTATGGAATCGAGCCGACCGCCGGCACAGCCGCATCGGCGCGCGTCAAAGGACTCGAGATCATCGAGAGCTTCTTCGGCAATGCGCTGGCCGAAACCTTGGTTGAGCAGGGCCGACAAGCCGACCTCATAGCGGCAAACAACGTGCTGGCGCATGTCCCGGACATCAACGACTTCGTGGCAGGTTTCGCCAGGTTGCTGAAGCCGAGTGGCGTCGCGACATTCGAGTTCCCGCATTTGCTAAGTATGGTGCAGGACAAGCAGTTCGATACCGCCTACCACGAACACTATTCCTACTTGTCACTGACAGTGGTGGAGCGAATCTTCACCCTCAGCGGACTGTTGGTTTTCGACGTCGAGGAACTGCCGACCCACGGTGGCAGCCTGCGGGTGTTCGCCCAGCGCCGCGATACCGCCACCCATCCCGTGTCCGCTTCCGTTGTGGCGCTACGGGAGCGGGAAGCGAACGCGGGCATGAACGACGCCGATTTCTATCGCGGCTTTCAGGTCGCGGCCGAGCGGGTCAGGGACGATCTGACGCACTTCCTGATCGATGCCAAGCGCCAAGGCCTGACCGTTGGCGCGTACGGCGCGGCGGCCAAGGGCAACACTCTTCTCAACTTCGCCGGCGTGAAACGCGACCTTCTGCCCTATGTCGTGGATAAGAACCCGGTCAAACAGGGACGATTCATGCCCGGCAGCCGCATTCCGATCGTCGCGGAAGCTCACTTGCGGGCATCGCGGCCAGACCGTGTCCTGATCCTGCCCTGGAACCTCGCCGATGAGGTCATGGCCCAATTGGCTTACATCCGCGAGTGGGGTGGCGCCTTCGTAACTGCCGTGCCGAGGATGAACCTTATCTGACGGGTCGCGGAGAGATGCTGTCGGCGCAAGCCCAGCGCATCCGAGTCAGAGGACGCTTACGACGCGACGGTTCGCGTCTCGTCACGCCGGTGCGACGTCTGCCATGGTTCAGATCCGACCGAGGGGGCGAGGCTTGGGTCGTCGGGAAAGCAGGCGCGAAAATGACCAATGCTGCCCTTCGATCGGCTTTCGGAGAGCAGATGCGCGCTGTCCCTCCTTCCCGCTTCTTGCGGGTCCGCGCGTAAGCTGGAGAGGAACCAGGCGCGCGAATCGCGCCCCAGAGCTGCGACAAAATCACGGCGCTGGCGGGGGTAGTCGGCCAATCGTGCATAGGTCTCGGCGAAGACGCCCAGCGTTTTCGCGGGCGTGCGCGACCTTGCCATGTCGGCAGCCGCCGCGGCTCCCAGCTTCGCCACCTCGCCGGCGTTTTGCCGTATCCGGTCGAGCAACGACGCGCACTGGGCGACATCCCCCACGACGAAGCCGTTACGGCCATGGCGCACGATACTTCGTTCGGCCGGGTTATCCCACACGATGGGCGTAGCTCCCATCGACATGGCTTCAACCAGTGCGTTCTCGCCCGTGCCGTAGTGGCCTGGGCTCAGGAGATAAAAGAAGACGTCGATCCCTTTCAGGACCGCACGCGGATCTTTGGCATAGCCCTCGAACCGAATTCTCTCGGGATATCGCATAGCGGCGGCGCGGGCCGCGACCTCCCCCGTTGGGTCAAGGTGACCCCACATGGAGACGCGAACGTCACCGTCCATCGTATCGATCACATCGAAGATAGTCGGGTGCATTTTGATGAAATCGAGCGTGCCGAGATAGCCATAGCGCAAAGGGTGTCGGGGACTCACCCGGCGCTTGGGCGAGGCGAAGCCGAAGCCCGAATTGGCGATGCCGAACGCCTCCGGGCGTGCCTCCACCAACGGCAAGAGATTGGTCGCTTCCAGTGAGCAGGGAGAGGTGAAGAGCGTACGATCCGCCTCAGCCAAAAGGCCGGCCGGAATGAGCGGCTGCCCAAGACCCGAAATATGGACCCATAGCGCCAGACGCATCGCCGGGAGGGGTGTGGTGGCGAGCGAATGATAGACACGGGGATGGTTCCACCATTCCACTTGCACCACATCCGCCGCTTCGACCAGATCGCAAAGCCGCTTGCTGCCGGGGCGGACAACAATGTGCCCGCCGGCCTCCGCGATGCGCCTGACGAAGGTAGTGTCGCGCGGCTCTTCCAGGAGAACGTATGTATGGCACAGGTGACGCCCTCCGTCCGCAGGCTCGTCTCGGCTGGCTTCGGCCAGCACGGCGTGGGCCTTGCCGACGCCGCCACCAAGATGAGCGCAGATGTGGAGGATGTTCACTCAGCCGCTTCCAATATCGGCCGCCGTCCGCCGGGCGCCGCGATCGCAGGATCGAGCGTGACCTCTGCTTTGAATTTGGCCAGAAGCTCGACTCGATAGGGATCGATATTGTCCGGAAGGCAGTGACTGAGTTGGCCGCAACCGCTGCAGACGTTATTTTCGCAACGCTTGCCTTCAAGGTGCTGCAGGCGCAGCGCGTTCATAGCGTTGGAATTCCAGATCGCCTTCATCGACGTCGTCCTGACGTCGCCAATGATCAGCTTGCGCCCCCAGTCGAGAAAGCAGGAACTGACGAGCCCATCGGCATTCACCGAATAACCATAGAAAATGTAGGGACAGGTCTGCGTCGTCGCGACCGGCTGCTGGTAGATTCCTTGGGTGATCTTGACTCCCGTGTGGGCTTCGATGTCGAACTCCGGCCAGCATGGCGCGAAGTTTTCAATGAAGATGCGATCGCAATGGTCGCCGAAGGTGTCAAAGAATTCCTGCCGCTGCGCCTCGGTGATCAGCTCGCCGGGGATCTTGACCACCACTTCGCACTGACCCTTGTTGGCGTAGAGCCATTTGACGTTCTGCACGAATGTCTCGAAGTCGAAATCGAAGCCGGTGAAGCGCCTGTATTGCTCGCGCGTCATGCCGTCGACGGAAATGTTGATCTTGTCGAGGCCGGCTTTCAGTACCGGGCCGAGGCGGTCCGGGGTCAGGAAGGTTCCGTTGGTGGTGGTGTCGATATAGTCCACATACCCGCTCGCCTTGGCATAGGCGATCATGTCGGCGAGGCGCTTGTTCAGGAACGGCTCGCCGTCCTTATATAGCCGCAACACCTTGATGGGCTTGCTGAACTCGGCGAGATCGTCGACGATCTTCGTGAATACGTCGAACTTCATGGCGCCCTGGTAGCGACCGGTCTCGCGGATCATGTCGCGATGACCGGTGGGGCAGAACGTACACTGGAAATTGCACGAACTGGCGGGATCGACGAAGACGACGAAGGGCGTCTCGAGCGGAATGACGGTCTCGAGCGCCGTCCGGTCGTCGAGGTTTATGCGCGGCTTGATCTCTGCCTTCATGAATTCAGACTTGTCCTCAGTTTCCGGCCGACACCAGGTTGCACACTCCGACGACCACCGTCGGATCTCCTGGCCGCGGCTCGGCGGCGCCAAATTCCAGCAGGTCACGGCGCCCCATTGCGTCCGCCACGCGCTCGGCGAGCTGCCGAACGGTAACGGCGCGACCAGAGCAGATGTTAATTGCGCCAGGCTGGCCTGTGTCAACCACCTGCGCCACCATGGCACCGGCTGCGCGGACATCGAGAAAATCGCGTAGCTGCGTGCCCGATGAGAGCCGGGCCACCTGGCCGCGATCGATCTGCTGGCGGACATAAGCGGCGAGACGACTGGGGTGCTCCCCCTCGCCATAAAGATAAAACAGCCGCGCCCATGAGAACGTGGTGCCGGTCCCGGCGAAAAAAGGCTGGAGGATCTGGAGTAGGGCGAGCTTTGCCGTAGCGTAGAGTGTCGTTGGTCCGAGCGGCGAGTCGCTGCTCAGATGCGCAGATGGCAGCGCATATTCGAAGCAGGTCCCGATGCCGATGACGTGGCCGACACCGGCAGACGCGGCCCCACGCGCCAGCGCCAGGCTGCCACGAACGCAATCGAGGTTTTCCGGCGCGTGGAGATAAATGCCGGGGGTCGCAAACCATGCCGCATGGATGATGGCGTCCACCCCGGCGCTCGCCTTAGACCAGAACGCCGGCTCTTCCGCGAACAGGTCCTCGGTCTCGATAATGTCGGCTTCTGCGGCCAGCCGGCCGCCAGTGCCAGTGCGCAGCACCACCCGCACGCTGTGGCCGTTCTCGCTCAACGCGCGGTGGATTTGCCGTCCGACGAAGCCAGTGGCGCCAGTGAGCAAAACTGTCTTGGCGGGAAGCGAGCCCGGCCGCATTGAGGCGGGACAGTCGGTATCGGGCCGAGGTTCAGTCTGCATGGCGGCGCTGCCGTTCGCATTGCTGTATCGTGATCACACTGCCACCGGTCAGATGGCTCATGGTGGGAATCACTGTGGCCACCGCACAAGCGCCACAAGGTTTGCGGCAGGGAGCGCGTTCAGGGTGCCGTTCGGTAGACTGCGGCGACAAAAGCCGCAGATTGATGACGCCGTATAGCCCGCCGAGCCTGGGAACTCCAGGCGGAGCGGTCAAATGCGCGAGAAAGGGATTGGGCCGAGGTGCGACAGCGTAATTGGGAGAACCGGCTGTCGCGGCTGCGCGAAGAAGGGTGGGTGGCGTGACCTCTGCTTGCCCCGCTGCATCCCCCGGTCGCGATGGCCGGGTCAGCCGACATTTCGACACCATGCCTGACTCCAGCGGAGCTTCTGCTTTGCTCCGGGCGGTCAATGCTGCCGCGCCCGGCGGCAGTCCCGTGGTGCCCGGCAACCGTCCGCTCTGGCTCTATGGTGCCGGCGATCTGGGCAAGCTGGCCCGCAGTCATCTCGATGCGGTCGGCCAGCCCGTCGCAGGCGTTGTCGATCGTAACGCCGAGGCGCATGCAAACGATCCGGCCTGGGCCGGCATCCCGGTGCACGCACCCGAGACCGTGCCGAAGGAGGTGAAGGCGAAGGCGTTGCTCGCAATCTCCATCGTCACAAGCCCCTACGCGCCTTTGCACAAAGTGCTCAACGACCAGGGCTGGGCCACCATCGTGCCCGTCTATGACGTGGCCGAGGCCTTCCGCGACCGCCATCCACTGAGCAATGGCTGGTTCGCCTCTCGGCTCTCCGAGCGAGAACTGGCAGAAGCCGGCGTGGTGCTGGCGGCCTTCGCCGACGATGCTTCCCGAGCGCATTACCTGCGCTTTGCCGCCTGGCGTCTCGGGCGGCAGGAGTGGGACTTCGCGGGTGCGCCGGTGGTCCCGCGGGAGCGCTTCTTCATCCCCGAGATCAAGGCGGCCCTGCGCCCCGACGAACGCTTTCTCGATGCCGGCGCCCACCATGGCGGCGTGACCGCCCGCCTGCTGGCGGAAACCGAAGTTGCCTTCTCGACGGTCTGGGCCGTGGAGCCCGACGAGGCCAGCCGGGCCGCGCTTCGATCCTATGTCGAAGGGCTTCCTCCGCAGCTGCGGGACCGCATCCATGTCGTCGACGCCGTGCTTGGTGCGCGGCGCGAGCCGGTCCGCTTTCATGATGGTCTCGGCTATGCATCGCAGATCGCCGTTACAGGTCAGGTTCTGCGCTCCAGCGAGCCCTTGGACGACCTGGACCTCGACGTGACGTTCATCAAGCTGCATCTGGAGGGGGCGGAGCTCGCCGCTCTTATCGGCGCGCGGGAGACGTTGCACCGGTGCCGACCGCTCGTCGCGCTGACTGTCTATCACGATGCTGCCGGCCTGATCGAGACGCCGCGCTGGCTAGTGCGGAACCTGCCCGATTACGCAATTTTCATGCGCACCCATGCCTGGTGCGGCACAGGCGCCGTGCTCTATGCCCTTCCCAAAGAGAGGCTCGTTCCATGACCGTATCGGCCGCCGCCAATCGTTTCGTCATGGATCTCGGCATGAACAATGGCGACGACACTGCCTACTATCTCGCCAAGGGGTACGATGTCGTTGCGCTGGAGGCGAACCCGCGACTCGCCTTCGCCGGTCGCGCACGGTTTGCCCCCGAAATTGCCGCCAAGCGTCTGACGCTCGTCGAAGCCGCAATTTGGAAGACGTCCGGCATCGTGACCTTCCATGTCAATGACGACAACGATCATTGGAGCAGCATCGAGCCCGGTTGGGCGGGGCGCGACGACACGGCGACCCACCCGGTGGAAGTGCCCGCCGTGACTCTCGGCGACCTGTTCAAGCGCCATGGCTCGCCGTTCTACCTGAAGATCGACGTCGAGGGCGTGGACGGGCTGGTGCTGGACCAATTGCGGGAGCAACCCACCAAGCCTTCCTATGTGAGCGTCGAGGATTGCCGCTTCGGCTTCGACTACATCGAAACACTGGCCGCTGCTGGGTATGACGGCTTCAAGCTGCTGGATCAGTCTACGGTGGGGGAGATGCGGGATACAGAAATCGACTACGATTTTCCCGCGTCATCCTCGGGACCGTTCGCCGAGGATGTGCCGGGCCACTGGTTGGCCAAGCGGGAGTTCGTTGAGCTCTATGCGAGGACGGTCCGCGACCATTCGGGGCGCCGTCTCGCACCGAGGACAAACTGGTGGGATATCCACGCGGCACGGCTCTGAAGCCGGAATCGACGCGAACGACCGCGAGCCGTTCGGTCCTGCATCAGAACTTCGTCAGGATGACCGAGCGCGTAGCCTTCAGCTACAATGGGAGAGAAGATCGCATTCGACCGCCACCGCCATCCCCCCCCCTCGCGCCAGGAGGGACGGAGGCCGCGCCCATTTGACCCGGCCGACCGTAAAACCATGTCTGCCGAACGTCACGCAGGGATACGTCCCCTTGGTCCGGACGCGAAGGTTCAGCGTCACACCAGCCTGTCATGCGACCTGACATCAGGCGCTTGCCGTCGAACTGGGGTCGTCGGCCCCGGTGTCTTTCCCAATCTGCCGTCCGACACGGAGCAGGCAGCGATCGCATCGGAGCCATCCGCCATGCCGCCTCCGAAGCGACAGATGTTCTCCTCAGGAGCGGAGCCGTTCTCGCCGGCACTTCCGCCGACCTCGTCATTTTCGCGGTGTTGTTTCGCAGTCGATTGGACCGGTCCGCTCGGTTCGCGGTACGCCGAAAGGCGATGGACGGGGCGGGGCAAGCCGCGCATGGTGCGGCCATCAGGAGCGGCGACCGGGTCTGACGATCATGGCAGTAGCGACGCCGTGATGTGTGCCCAACCGCTGATCGCAAGTCGGACGTGGACCATGCCGTGGCTCCAGGCCATCACCGCCCCTCCAGGACATCGGGAGTCCGACCAGTGAAAAAGCTGCTCTTCATCATTCCCCCCTATTTCAACGCGAACGACTATCTCGACAAGCATCGCGCGGCCGTGCTTCCCGCCTTCACGATCCCCTACGGGATCCTGTCGATGGAGGCCTATCTGGTGGAACATTGCGTCCAGCTTGGCGACATGCGGTTGCTGGATCTCAATGTCACCCTGAAGCGGCTGGTGGAAACGCGGACGGTCGATGCCCACGAGGCGGTTTTCAATGCCGAACTGCAAGCCGTTCTGGAGGAGTTCCAGCCCGATATCGTCGGCATTTCGGCGCTGTTCAACTCGTCCTTCGGATATATCCAGCGGCTGGTAAAAGTCGCCAAGGATTTCGACCCCGGCATCCTCACAATCGCCGGCGGCGGGTTGCCCTCGGCGGCCTACAAGTTGATGCTCGACACCTGTCCGGATCTCGATGCCATCTGCAAGGGCGAGGGCGAACTGCCGCTCAAGGCGCTGATCGATTCAGACGATCAGGCGCAGGTCATCGCGAACCACCGTGCCTGGATCGACCGGCCGTCGATTGCCAGGGGCAAGATGCCCGCCCACGATTTCATCGCCGATCTCGACGACATTCCGCCGATGAACTATTCGATCATCGATCTCGACAACTACAACCAGCGGGGGATCGACAAGCGCTACACCGACCAGCCGAAGCGGGAAATGGCGATCCACACCTCGCGCGGCTGTCCATTCCTGTGCGTGTTTTGCTCCAATCCCTCGCTGCATGGCCGCGATGTCCGCTTCATGTCGGTCGAACGTGTGGTCGCGGATGCCAGGCGCATGCGCGACGATTTCGGCATGACCGTTCTCATGCTGGAGGACGACCACTTCTTCCATGACAAGGAGCGCGCCAAACGGCTGCTGCGGGAGCTGGCGACGCTCGACATACGCTGCGAGTTTCCCAATGGCGCCGCAGTCTATGCGATCGACGACGACATGGCTGAACTGCTGGCCGCAGCTGGGGTCTCGGCGGTGGCATTGGCCGTGGAATCGGGGTCTAACCATGTGCTCAACAACATCATCAAGAAGCCGCTGAAGAAGAAACTGATCAGGCCCGCGGTCGAAGCCTTGCGCAAGCACGGTGTGCGATCGCATGTGTTCATCGTCACCGGCCTGCCCGGCGAGCTTGACGAGCACCGCCAGGAAACGCTGGAGATGCTGCTGGAAAACGGGTTCGACTGGATCCATGTCTATCTGGCGATCCCGATCTTCGGCAGCAGGCTCTATGATATTTGCGTCGAGAACGGATATATCGAGGACGCCGGCAACGAGAACTTCGTGGCGACCAAGTCGGTGATCCGGGCGCCGGGAATCGACCCGGTGAAGCTCGAGGCCTTTGCCTACGAAACCCAGCTTCGGGTGAATTTCGTCGAGAACTACAACATCAAGATCGGGCGGCATGACATCGCGCTGCACTACATGAAGAACGTTGTCGACAAATATCCCGATCACGGCTTCGGCCACCTGTATGTCAGCCAGTGCTATGCGGCGCTCGGAGACCAGGAGCTGGCGCTGGAGCATGCGGCCAGCGCACGCACCATCTTCGACACCGACGACTGGTGGAAAGCCCTCGCTATCAAGCATGGGTGCGACTATCGGCGCATCATCGATGCGGTCGTCGACGAACAGCCGCTGCCGCCAGTGGCTGGTTTGGCCAAGCCAATCGTGGAAATGGCTTCCGTGTGATGGCGGCTTTCCTGTCCCCGTATTCCTCGGCCGAAGGAGGATCATGTTACCGTGTCCTGTCCCGCGATCGTCGCCCCCCGGCGCTTCGAGGCGGTCCAGGCATCGCTGCGCAGCCGTAACCCGAAGCTTTCATCTCCTCGCATACTTACGGGTCCGATTGCGGCGCATGGAAGAAGAGCTGGCGAACGCGCGACAACGGATCAGCCGCCTGATGACGGTGGTGGAGCGCGGTCTCATCGGAGCGGCCGATCCCGATCTCGCCGCGAAGCTTTCTGCGGAAGCAACTCACAATGACGGAGGACGGGCCGTACCCACTGGGAGTCAGGAATGGTGCACTCGACAGGGTTCGAACCTGTGACCTTCGGCTTCGGAGTGCGACGCTTCATTCGGTTGACCTACAGGGCCTCACCCGGCCGACGATGTCGGACCCGCGTCTATCGCAACGTTCGCGCCGAAGATCGAAAACAGTACCGTCAAGGACCACTTCTGTCCGGATGGTACTTCCGAATTTGGAGCTGATCAATATGGACGAGGCCCGTCGCACGGACCGTCAACTCCGATTGCTGCATACCGATAGACACCAATAGGATATGATAGATTATTATCTATTTATCAATGCGTTATAGCGTATCGTGGCGTGCGTTCGGATACTGCCGGAGGAGCGAAAATCACTCCCATTCGATTGTTTGCGAGTGACATAAGCTATTGTTTTTCCTAAATAAAATATTTTCCAACCTTCATCATACCGTCACGTGCACCGTCAAAAAACGGCGCTGTTGAAATCACTGGCTTTTTTCGAACATTTGCGAAAATCATGCCTTCGCCATCTATCGGAGGCGGTCGGACGAGTTTCCGCAGTGCAGGGCGCTGAGCGACGATTCGTGTCTTTGCACAAAGTACCGTCAAACAACGCATATCACGCGATCGGCGGCCGTGTCATTGCGCTGCGGCCACCCTCCGCCGACCGCGCGACCTTGCCACTGGCCATCGCTCTGGCTATATTACTGGAAATAATTCGGAGCCGATTATGGGAAGTTCACAAAAGCGCGCCATTCAAAATTATCGCTCTCGCCTTGGCGAGCGCGGCCTTGCGCGCTTCGAAGTGCTCGGCCGAGACGCTGATCGCGACCTCATCCGATCGCTGGCCAGGCGCCTGTCCGAGGACACGCCCGAGGCCTCAGAGCTTCGCGCAACCGTCAGCAAGTCGATCGCTGGCGATCCCCCGAAACCTGGCGGCATCCTCGCTGCGCTGCGGCGTTCGCCGCTGGTGAGTGCGGAACTCGATCTTCCGCGCCCCCGTGAAGAGAGACGCAAGGTCGACCTGTGACGCGCTATCTCCTGGACACCAACATCATTAGCAATGTCGTCAAACCGCAACCATCAGACTCGCTCTTGGCGTGGATGTCGACACAACGCGATGAGGACCTGTTCATTGCGTCACTGACCATTGCAGAAATCCGCTGCGGAATGTTGGAGAAGCCATGGGGCAAGAAGCGCGAGGCTCTGGGCAAATGGTTCTCGGGGCCTGAAGGGCCTCAGGCTCTGTTTGCGGGCCGCATCCTGTCGTTCGACGACAAAGCAGGCCTCATCTGGGCGCAGCTGATGGCGGCGGGGAAAGCGGCCGGTAAGCCGCGCGGTGGGCTCGAAATGATTATCGCTGCTGTCGCAGGTGCGAACGACTGCGTGGTAGTAACATACAATGAAAAGGACTTTGTCGGAGTTGAGATCGTCAATCCTATGCGCGGAGCGATCTAGTGCAGAGCCGGTTCAACGAATGCGTTGGGAGATATGATGGCTGAAACCCAAATAGAGTAGACGGAGCCGCAGGCTGTCCAAAGACTTCGAGAACCTGTCGCGCAACGCGCTCGCCTTCCTCAAACTGGCGTCTATCCGCTTCATGATCCGAAGGTTCTGTTTGAAATGAATAACTTTCCGGACCAACTCTAAAGTCCGGCGGGCGTTCCCAATCCGCGCTTCGCCGATATTCTCGCGCGAGGGCACTTCGCGCGGATCGTGCATCCTCCGGAAATGCTCGGGAATGTCGACGGCCGGACAATGCGGCGGCGCAATATTCTTGCAGCGAAAGAACGGCCGTCAGCGTCCCAAAGGCTGGTCCGCGCTGCGGTAAAATCGCCTTGCTTGCTTGATAAAGATCAACGTTCCGTCATGCCGGGCGGATACCATCGCCGCGAAATCACGCCAAGCCGCGCGCTGGGCGGTCGGAGCTAGGTCGTTCTGCCTCGCCGTTAACCGCCCGATCCCCGCCCAAAGGTTCGACGCCATGCAAGCCCTTCTCGACCGAAGTCCACTTCATCGACTTTTCAATCCGGAATCCATCGCCCTGTTCGGCGCCAGCGATGCAAAAAACAGTGTCGGGGCGAAGGTCTGGTCGAATTTGACCACCGGAGACTTCAAGGGCCGCCTCGTTCCGGTCAATCCAAAGCACAAGGAAATCGGTGGAGTGGCATGCTACCGCTCGATCCTCGATGTGCCCGGCGACATCGATCTGGCGGTCATTGCCACGCCGGCGCGCACGATCCCGCAGATCATCGCGGATTGTGGCGAAAAGCGCATCAGAAATGCTATCGTCCTGTCGGCGGGCTTCGTGGAGGCTGGTGCGGAAGGCCAGCGGCTGCATCGCCAACTGCTCGACGCCGCGCACCGCGCGAACATGCGCTTTCTCGGTCCAAACTGCGTCGGGCTTGTCCGTCCCTGGCTCGGGTTGAACGCAACTTTCCTGAATTCCGGTGTGCCGCAGGGCCGTCTTGCTCTGATCTCGCAATCCGGCGCGCTTTGCTCGGCCATCGCCGACTGGGCTGCACCACATCATCTCGGCTTTTCGGCGATCGTCTCACTCGGCAACTCAGCTGACATCGACTTTGGCGATGCCCTGCATTTCCTTGCCGTCGACCCGAAGACCGAGGCGATCCTTCTCTACGTCGAGGGCGTGCGCAATGCGCCGTCGTTCCTGAGCGCGCTACGCGCCGCAGCACGCACAAAGCCGGTCATTGTGTTGAAGGCCGGCCGCCACAACCAGAGTTCGACGGCCGCCCACACCCATACGGGCGCGCTGATAGGATCGGACGAGGTCTTCGATGCCGCACTTGCGCGCGCCGGGGCTGTGCGGGCCCGCACCTTCGGCCAACTCTTCGCCGCGGCCGAGATCCTGTCGGCCAACAAACGCTCGAAAGGCAACAGGCTTGGCATCGTCACCAATGGCGGAGGCGCGGGCGTTCTTGCCGCGGATCGCGCGGGCGACATGGACGTGGATCTCGCCGCTCCGTCGGAGGCCACCGTCACGGCGCTGGACAAGATCCTGCCGCCCTATTGGTCGCGCGCCAACCCGATCGACATTCTCGGCGACGCCGCGCCCGACCAGTTTAAGGCCGCGGTGAAGGCTGCCCTCGCCGATCCGAATTTCGACGGTCTGCTCGTGATGCTCACACCTCAGGCGATGACCGACGCGACTGCGGTCGCGGAAGCGGTTGTTTCGGCCCTCGCCGAAAAACCCACCAAGCCGGTGCTCGCCTGCTGGATGGGCGAAAGCTCGGTCGCCGAGGGACGCTTCCATCTGAGCGAAAACGGCATTCCCGATTTCACCACGCCCGAGCGTGCGGTCGAGGCATTCTCCTATCTGGCCCAGCACTACCGGCACCGGAAGCTGGCGCTGGAAACCCCCGGCCCCGGCAACGCCTTCTCGCCGGATCTGAGCGGAGCGCGGATGATTATCGCCGACGCACTCAGCGAGGGGCGCAGCATGCTCTCCGACATCGAATCCAAGGCCCTGCTGCATGCCTTCAACATTCCGATCAACGTCACCATCGAGGCCGCAACTCCCGCCGCTGCGGTGATCGCCGCCGAGACGGTCGGCTTTCCGGTCGCGATGAAGGTCAACTCGCCTGACATCACCCACAAGTCGGATATCGGCGGCGTACGCCTCAACGTCATGAATGCAGCCGACGTCAAGCTTGCCTTCCGGGAAATCGCCGCGGGGATAGCGAAAACACGCGCCGATGCAGCTTTTCTCGGCGTTACTGTTGAGCGCATGGCCCATGTGGAGGATGCGCGCGAGCTTGTCATCGGAGCCAGCCGCGATCCGGTGTTCGGTCCGACTATCCTGTTTGGAGCAGGCGGCACGATGGTCGAAGTGCTGCGCGACAGCGCCGTCTCGCTACCACCGCTGAACACGGTTCTGGCAAATCGACTGATCAACCGCACACGGGTGTCGCGCCTGCTCGACGCCTTTCGCGACCGCCCGGCGGTGGACCGCGAGGCGGTGGTGGAGGTGCTGTTGCGCATTTCCGATCTCGTCTGCGAATTAGCCGAGGTGACGGAACTCGACATCAACCCGCTGTTTGCCGGTCGCGATGGCGTCATCGCCGTCGATGCGCGCATCGCTATCGCCCGACCGCCGGCGCGCAGCGGTCCGTATGACCATGTCGCGATCCATCCGTTCCCGCGCCATCTCGTCTGGAAGGAGCACCTCGCCGACGGCACTCCACTGACCATCCGGCCGATCCGCCCGGAGGATGCCGAAAGCGAGCAGACCTTTGTGCGCGAACTCTCGCCGGAAGCCAGGCAGTTCAGATTCATGGGCACGCTGAACCAGCTTTCGCAGGAGATGCTCGTGCGTTTCACGCAAATCGACTATCGCCGCGAGATGGCACTGGTTGCGATGACCGAAGGTCCGCGCGGACCACGTCAGCAAGGCGTCGCGCGCTACGTCATCAATCCGGATATGACAAGCTGCGAGTTCGCCGTCGTGGTCTCTGACGAGGTGCAGAAGCAGGGCATCGGCACGCGGCTGATGAAGGCGCTGATGGAAGCGGCGCGCGACGAGCACAGCCTGGCGGTGATGGAGGGCACGGTGCTGGCGCGCAACGCCTCGATGCTGCAACTGATGGCGGAACTCGGTTTCTCGGAAAGTCCCGATCCCGACGACCCCGGGCTTGTCTTCGTCGAGCGGGCGCTCTGAGGCATGCTCGGTATCGTTTCGCACCCCGACTGCCTGGAACACGACGCCGGGCCACTCCACCCCGACACGCGCGGGCGTCTGGACGCGATTTCGAACCAGATGATTTCGTCCGGCCTCGATTTCGTGGTTCGGCATTACGACGCACCGCTTGTCACCCGCGCCCAGCTTGAGCGCGTGCATGAACCGGTCTATCTCGACCGGCTCGAAGCCACGTCGCCCGCCGCCGGCTTGGTGGCGATCGACGGTGACACAGTGTTGTCGCCCGGTACCTTGCGCGCGGCGCAACGGGCGGCTGGCGCCGGTGTCCTCGGCGTCGACCTGATCCTCTCCGGCGAGGCCGGCCCGGTTTTCTGTCCGGTCCGCCCGCCGGGCCACCATGCCGAGGCGGGCGCGGCGCTCGGCTTTTGCCTGTTCAATAACATTGCCGTCGCTTCAGCCCATGCGCTCGATGCGCATGGGCTGAAGCGTGTCGCGATCATCGATTTCGACGCTCATCACGGCAATGGCACGGAGGAAATCTTCAAGCATGACAAGCGGGTTCTGTTCTGCTCATCCTTCCAGCACCCATTTTATCCCTTTACCGGCCATGCATCCGAGACGCCCAACCTCGTCGCTATCCCGCTTGCCGCCAGCGCGACCGGACCGGAGTTTCGCGAAGCGGTTGCCGATCATTGGCTCCCTGCCCTCGAACGCTTCGCACCGCAGATGGTGTTCATTTCGGCAGGCTTCGACGCCCATATTCTAGACGACATGTCGGACCTCTGCCTGACGGAGGCCGACTACGTATGGGTGACCGACAAGCTTCTTGGCGTCGCACGCGCGCATGGCGAAGGCCGCGTGCTCTCCATGCTTGAGGGCGGCTACGAACCCGCGGCGCTCGCTCGCAGCGTCGTCGCGCATCTGAAAGCGCTGATCGGGTGAGCGCCGCGAGCGGTTCCGGTATCCGCGATACTGATCGCCTATTCAATTTCCCGCGCTCGAAGGCGCAGTGCCTCTGACGGTCTGTTTGGCATCAAGGCATCGCCCCTTAGGTTCATCACGCTTTGGCACCTTGCCGCTCGCTTTCGCCATGATCACCGGCGCCCGATATATGCCGCCCGCGACGAGAAGCGCCCAGATCGCGCGGGCGATCTTGTTGGCCAGCGCCCACGCCCGCGACCTTGCATGGCTGACGCGTCATCAGCGACGATCCACAAGGGAAGTTTTACGCCTCTACGGGTCTGATTCAGGGCGTCAACGCGACCGGTGAGTGCGCAGCCGGATGCTCCTTCCCGTCCATCCATCCGACGCGGCTCTGACGCAGGGTTTCGCCGACACGTTCGATGAAAATCGCTTTCAACCCGCGATGTCGTGCAACCTCTAGCCCGGCGCGCGCGCCCCGCACCATAAGTGCCGTGGCCCAGGCGTCCGCGTCCATGCAGCTTTCCCCCAGCACGGTGACCGATGCCGGCGACCCGGTCGCCGGGCCGCCGCGGGCCGGGTCCATGGTGTGGGACAGGCGCCATCCGCCGACATCAAGCCAGTGTCGGTAGTCACCGGATGTCGCGACTGCGCAATCCGCCAGTTCCAGGATCGAGAGCGGCGCGCGTGTCTCGAAGTCGGGTCGCTCCAGCGCCACCGTCCAGGGGCGGCCATCGGAGCGCTGACCGCATGCGCGCATTTCGCCATCGAGCCCCACCAGGGCGTCCGTGATCCCGAAGCGTCCCAGCACCGCCATCATGCGATCGACGGCGTAACCTTTGGCGATTCCCGCCAGGTCCAGCGTCATGAGCGCGTGTTTGCGAACCCGCAACGCATCGCGGTCAAGATCGAGAACCTCATGCGCCAAGGCGTGGGCACTGCCCAGGGCGGCCCGCATCGCCTGTGTGTCCGTATGCTGCGGCCCGAACCCCCAGGCGGTGACGATGTCGCCCATGCCGATATCGAAGGCGCCATCGGACAGCTGCCCGATCTCGAGGCCGCGGGCCAAAACCTCCATCAGTTCGGGAGGGACCGAAACCCATTCACCCACCGGCGCGCGATTGACACACATCAGGTCGCTATCGGGCTTCCAGGTGGACATCTGGCGATCCACCAGGCCCACGCTTTCGGCCAACGCGCAACGGATCGGAACGGGGTCCGTAGCGGGCGATGCATCGAATAGCGCCGACCAGCGGGTGCCCATGGTTGGCCCATTCAGCGCGTGGCGAACCAGATCAGTAAACGTCCTCGGCATAGCGATTCTCCGCTTTCAACATCGCAGGTGTCAAACCCTGCGGGGTCAGGATATCCGTCAGCGCCTCCGCCACCCCCGCAGCCATGTCGCGTCCGCCACAGACCAGCACCTGCGCGCCGTCGGCGATCAGTCGCGCGACCTTCGGGGCGTCCCTTCGCAGCGCATCCTGGACATAGGCCCGCTGCTCCGTCCGTGAGAACGCGGTCGTGATAGAGGCAAGCCGGCCTTCCGTCCGCCAACCGGCGATCTCCGTGCCATAGAGTAAATCGCTGTCGGGGTGCCGGGCGCCGAACCACAGGTGCATCGGCCGGGCGCGCCGATTGGTCCGCGCGAATCCGGCAAGTGGTCCGATGCCTGTGCCAGCGCCGATCAGGATGACGGGCGATCGCCCGCGTGCCGGGCGGAAGCCTGGGTTTCGGCGAACGAAGGATCGGACCATCTGCCCGGGTTGAAGGTCGAGAAGCTGCCCGGAGCAAAGACCGCCGGGGTGCTTCTTCACCACGATCTCGACGAAGCCATCGCCGCGTCCCGAGGCGAGCGAGTAGAACCGGGGCACGGCGGATCCGTCGGGGACGATGCCCAGAAGATCGCCGGGCCGAAAGCCTCCGAAGCCGCGGCCGAGCACGCGCCTCCAGAGCGAGGCCGTGGGCGGGGCGAAGCGCAGGATTGCGGTCGGCGCCTGCACCTCGGCCCCGTAGTCGCGGCGCGAGATCAGGGTCAGCGCCTCTGTCGCCGGCAGAACCGGCTGGTGGCCGAGCTCGAGTTCGATCTCCATGGCGGTGCCGAGCGCCCGGCCCCAGCGGGCGAAATCCTGCGGCGACTGGCGGTCGACCGTGTCGAACGGCAGCAGCATCTTCCTGCCCCGCGCCTCAACCCTCTCGGCAACGGCGCGGGCGAAGGCGCAGTAGGCCGGGAAGCTGCGGTCGCCGAAACCCAGCACCGCGAAAGCTGCGGCGGGCGGCGCTTCGAGCTGCGCGACCCGGTCGAGGAACCCTCTGGCCGATGCCGGCGCATCGCCGTCGCCATAGGTCGCGGCGAGAACGACGATCTGCTGCGCGCGGGTGTAGCGGGCCGGATCGAAGGCCGACATCGATGCAGCATGAACGCTCTGGCCCGCATCCGTCAGCGCCTTGTGCAGCGTCGCGGCAAAGCTCCATGTACTGCCACCCTCGCTGCCGACCAGAATGATTGTTTCGGCCCGGGAAGCTGGCTGGTTGGCACGGATCTGCGGTCTGCTCCGCCGCCCCGCCCACCACAGCACCATCCCGCTTCCGCCCATCACCGGCACGCCGAGAGCCATCAGCCCGAGCACCAGCCCCAGCGTTGCCGCTCCTTTGCCGGTGTGCAGCATGTAGATCGTTTCCGAGAGGCGCTCCCACCCGGTCAGGTCAGCCCAGCCAAGCAGTGCGCCCGTGCCCTGATCGAGATACCCGGTGCCCCGGTCGGTTTTCAGCGTGAAGACATCGGTTGCGTCGCCGGGATAGGGAAAGCTCAGTTCGCGAAGTTCCGCGGTCGGGGTTCCGCCGAGCAGGTCGATCGCACCGATCTCCACGCCGGTTTCGCCGCTCATCTCGGACGGGACGGCAAGCGGCACACCGCCGTCGGGTAAAAGATCGAAGGTGGAGGCCGTCATCCAGAGCGCGGTGGCTGAAGAGAGCGCGAGGCCCAACACCGCGACGCGGGCGATCTCCACATGCAGGCGGCCTGGCATCGGACCGCGCAGCGGGGAGAACCAGCGGCGCCACCTACCTGCCCGCCGCGCGACCAGAAGCGCCCCGGAAACCGAAAGGACGAGCATCGCCAAAGCGGCCGCCGCCATGGCGATGCGTCCGCCGTCTCCAAGGAACAGGGACCGGTGCAGGTTGGTCAGCCAGCGCTCGGTCTGATTGGGGTCAGCCGAAGCGATCCCCTCTCCCGTGGCCGGATCGATGACTGCGGCGCCCGGCGTGCCGGCGTCGAACCAGTAGGCGGTGATCCGGCTGGACGGTGCGCGGCGGATCTGCTCGACGCCAGGATAGACAGCCTGAATGCGCGAAGCGAGGTCGGCCACGGTCAGACCGGCTTCTGCCTGCGGCGCAGCGAGGCGCTCCGCCGCCGGAAAGACGGACAGCGCCGCCCCGCTGAGCGCCAGAACGGTGATGAGAGCCAGAGCCACGAGGCCCGGCCAGCGATGGAGCACCCGGAGCATGACTCGCCCCCTCACATGCCGTAGCTGAAGTTGGCGATGTAGCGGCGGCCGCGCACCGGCGTATTTGCACCGTTCGTCGTCAGCGGCACGGCCACCTCGTTCGGACTGTCGCGCATGTCCTCGACGGCCGCGTCGACGTGCAGCGTGTATCCCGCATCGAACAGCGCATCGGCCAGGTCCAGCGTAATCGACAGCTCGCGTCCGGCGCCCACACTGGCGCCGGTGATGCCGTTGATCTGGGCGGCATCACCTCCAGTGGCGCGATACCAGTCCGAGAGGTGTTCGTAGTACTTCGACTTGCCGCCAGCCATCCAGAGACTGCCGACATAGGCGCCCTGCGCATCGGTGACATAGTAGGCAAGATAGGCGCCATCACCGCCATAGGTGTTGAGCGTCGTGGTCAGCACGACGGGACGCGCGGCGGCGAGGCTGGGAAGCGTCAGTGCGGTCGTCAGCGCGAGCGTTGCTAGAACGACTTTCATCGGGTTCTGCCTTATCGTTGAGGGGTGAGGACGGGGGCGACGGGCCGGGATCAGTTCACTTGGACGTGCGGCGCGACGCCGTTGCCGAAGAGAGGGTTCTGCGGCGGCGCGACCGACTTGGCCGGCGCGGGGTTGGGCCCGTTGTTGTAGTCGTCATCGTCATCGTCATCGTCATCATCGTCGTCATCGCGGCGGCTGGACCGCCGGCGGTCGTCATCGTCGTCGTCGCTGACGAGGAGGAACTGAAGCGACTCCGCTCCGTCGTGGACGAATGCGGTGAAGCTGCTTTCCTCGCCGTCCGGCGGGGTTCGCAGCGCGCTCCACGCGGACACGCCGATGGCGAGCGTCAGCGCCGTGGTGGTGGCAAGCAGGGCGAGGGGTTTACGCATGGTGAGGTCCTCCTTGGATCCGATAGGATCAATTTGGAGACGGCACCTGAGGGCTTCCTGACAGCGACGCGGTTTCCGCTTCAGCTTGGTGTCAGGCAGGAAAATGGTCGCATCCGTTCGACGTTCTGAGTTCTTGCCGGGATGGGGCTATCGTCGCAGTCCGGATCATCATTGTCCGCGGTTCGCCGGAATCACGGAAGGCCGGCTGCAACTGCCGACCTTCACGGGAACCCTGCTGCACGAACGCTGCCATTTCGATGGCGCGCGCCGAGCGCTTGCGTCTTGCCCATATCCACTTCGGGCCGGATCATGGCCGTTGAGCGGACTCCGGGCCGATCCGGCTACCGGCGGTCGGCCTCAACGGTAGAGCCGATGAGAACGGCGGTCGGGTAGAGAAACTCCGCATCGCTCATCTCATGCCAGATGATCCTCTCGGCAAGACGCGATACATCCGGCCGGCCTCCCTCCTCTCCCGCGGCGTACAGCTCTGCCAGCGCGCCGATGGCCTCGACCTGACCGTCGATCAGCAGGGGCAGTTCCGCCTGCAGGCTCGCCAATGTCGGCTGAGACCCTGCCACGGCCTTTCCTTCCGCGACCTCCTTGATGAGCCCGAGGAACGGCGCGACCGCCCTCTCCTCCGCCTCGATGTGCGGGCCCAGACGATCGGCCGCGGTGCGGGCCGCGCCGCCGATCTGACCCGGCGTACCGGCAACTTTCTCGATCTGCGTGAGGAAGTCCGCATGGGCCACGCTCAGCACGTAGGGGGCTTCAAGCGGAGCTGCCGAAGCCGTCGCAGCAAATACGGATGCGACAGCAGAAACGATGAATGACGCGTGCATGGTCTTCTCCTTTGATTGAAGCGTGTCTGATCCGCGATTCGTTTTCAGTGTGGATCTTGCTTGAATCGATACGATCAATCTGGTGCTGCCACCTGAGAGCTTCCTGACAGCGACGAAGTTTCTGCTTCAGCTTGGTGTCAGGAAAAAAGCCCCGCCACGCAGGCAGGGCTCAGTCCGGGTCGAGGGGCACGCGGCACTTAAAATCAGGATCAGGCGATATCGCGGGGGCCGGGCGCGCGCTTGTTGCCCGTGATCATGGCACGGGCGAGATTCTCGTGATGGCGGAACGAGGCGAGCACCACGCCTCCCACGTGCAGCGCAACGAGGAGGAGCATCAGGTTGGCGAGTGTCTCATGCACTTCCTTCAGCGGGCCTCCCGTTTCCGCTTCACCATACCCGGCTTCGCCGCCGTCCTCGTCGGCATGGGCGGCAGTAACGATCTGCGGCAGATCAACAAGCATCGCGACACGGCTCGGCTCTTCCATCAGCCAGCCGGTGAAGGCGGTGCCGGACAGTGTGACGAGCAGCGCCACGATCATCGCCGCGGCCGCCGGGTTGTGGCCAAGATAGCGGCGTTCTCGTCCCCTCGCCATGTCACCCAGATAGGCGAGCGTGGTGGCCGGACCGCGCAGGAACTGCGCGAAGCGCACGTAGCGGCTGCCGACAAGGCCCCAGACCAACCGAAACGCGACGAGGCCTGCCACAACGTAGCCCGCAATTTCATGAACCCGCTGAAGCTCGTCCGCCGTCAACCAGGTGACCGCAAAGGCCACGACCAGCGCCCAGTGGAACAGACGCACCACCGGGTCCCAGACGCGGATCATCACTCGACAACAACGCCGGGCTTGCTGCCCGGGGTGAACAGACCACTATCGGGCGGTGCCACCGTTCCGGCAGGAGCGGTGTTCATGTCCGGCCGGTTGCCCTCGTCGTCATACTCCGTTTCGACGATGGCCAGCGTGCCGGGATCGACCGTGACCTCGATCTCACGGCCTTGGGCGTCGCTGCCATCGATCTCATAGCAGCCGTCATCGGTCTTGATCCGGCGCACGGACCAACCCTGCGCCTCGGCCATCTTCTGGACCGCCTGGCGCGGTTGCCAACTGGCCATAGGGACATTGCAATCGTCGTCATCGGCATAGGCAGCACCGGTCGCGACAACGCCCGACAGAAGTGCGACGGCCATCAGGGATTTCTTCATCGTTCCGTCTCCCGTAGCTGGTGGTGATACCCCCTTGTCGCGCGCTATTCTGACGGCGACCTGAAGGACACCGCCTCTTCACGTCAGGTGCCTGTAATTTTCGCAGGGGATAAGGGACCGACAGGGCAAATGGGACCGGAACGACATGCGTGTGTTGCTGATCGAGGATGACACGGTGCTGGGCGCCGCAGTGCGCGACCAGATCGCCGCCGACGGCCATTCGGTGGACTGGGCCACCCGGCTAGACGCGGCGAGCGGATATCTGGGGGTGGCGGTCTACGACCTGATCTTGCTGGACTTGATGCTACCCGATGGGCGTGGCCAGCCGTTTTTGCGCGCCTTGAGGGTGCGAGGCGATGTGACCCCCGTGATCATCCTGACCGCGCTTGACCAGATCAGCGACCGGATCGAGGGGCTGAACGCCGGCGCCGACGACTACATGGTCAAACCTTTCGACCTGTCCGAGCTCTCGGCGCGACTGAACGCTGTTGCCCGGCGCTATTCCGGCAACCCCAACCCGCTGATCACGCTTGGGGATCTGGAAATCGACCTCGCGGCAAGAACTATCCGTCGGGGCGGAAAGGTCGTACCTCTGACCGCCCGCGAATGGATGTTGTTCGAGGCCTTGGTGCAGCGGCCCGGGCAGATCCTGTCCAAGGCGCAGCTCGAAGAACGGCTCTACTCATTCGAGACCGAGATCGAGAGCAACACGATCGAAGTCCATGTCAGCCGGTTGCGCAAGAAGCTGGGGCACGACTGGATCGAGACGGTGCGCGGCTTCGGCTATCGGCTGGGCGCCGCATGAGATGGCCCGGCTCACTACAGGCACGGCTGGCGCTTGGGCTGGGACTGGGCTTGGCCCTCCTCTGGCTGGCAACCGCATGGGCGACGGCAGCCATCCTGCGCGGCGAGATGAACGAGGTGTTCGATTCCGCGCTCGAGGAAACCGCACAACGCATCCTGCCGCTGGCAGTGATGGACATCATCGACCGCGAAGAGCAGGGCGTCAGCCAGAGCATCGCCACCCTGCGAAGCCACGATGAATTTTTCACCTACATCGTTCGAGACGACCAAGATCGCGTGCTGTTGCGCTCGCACGGAACCGAGGACGTAGTATTCCCGGCATTCGATGGCATGGGCTTCCGCCAGACGGCGACGCATCGGCTCTACTACGACGCGGCGCTGCAAGGGACGATCACCATCGCCGTCGCCGAGCCATTGAGCCACCGTGCCGACGTGGCGCGCGAGGCTTTGGCTGGCCTCGCTCTACCCCTGATCCTCGTCATTCCGATCAGCCTTCTCGGGGTGCTGGTGATCGTCCGGCGCAGCTTGCGGCCCGTTCGCCGGTTCAGCCGCGCGCTGGCCAGCCGCGGCGCCCGCGATCTGTCCGAGGTTGGCGACAGCAATCTTCCAAATGAGATCCTGCCGGTGGCTGAGGCCGTCAACCAGCTTCTGGACCGGCTGCGGCGTACGCTGGAGGCCGAGCGTAACTTCACCGCCAATGCCGCGCATGAATTGCGCACTCCCGTGGCGGCGGCGCTGGCACAGACTCAAAGGTTGATGACGGAAACACCCGATCCTGCCGTGACCCAAAGGGCGGGCGAGATCGAGACCGCCCTCAAACGGTTGACGCGGCTGTCCGAGAAGCTGATGCAACTGGCCCGAGCCGAGGGCGGGCGATTGCGGCGCGACACCGCGACGGACCTGCGGCCCGTGCTGCGCATGGTCGTCTCGGATCTTGAGGGGATCGCCGGGAAAGAGCGCATTGACCTCGAATTGTCGGACGCACCGGTCCTGTCCGATATCGACCCCGACGCCTTTGCGATCCTCGCCCGCAACCTGATCGAGAACGCGCTACGCCACGGTACCGGCGAAGCCCCCGTTCAGGTGATCCTGACGCCGCGCCGTTCCCTGCGCGTAATCAACGAGGGCTCCTCCGTCCCGCCCGAAACGCTGGCGCGACTCACAGCGCGTTTCGAGCGTGGGCAGGCCATATCGGAGGGCAGCGGGCTGGGCCTGTCGATCGCCAAGGCCATCGCGGACGGGGCGCAGGCGACGCTCACGCTGCAATCGCCCTCCCCGGGCCGGGCGGACGGTTTCGAGGCATCGTTCCAGGCACCGATAGGTCGGCAACCGGACTGAGGGAGGCCATTCAAACAGCCGCAGCGCGCCCAATGTTCCGAAAAGCCACGGCGGCTATGGCAGCCCACACAACCGTGCGCAGGATCATCGCGCCGACGGTGCGCATCTCGTAGGCGCCGCCTTGCATCACATGCACCCCGAAAGCCAGCAGGACCAGAACGGTGCCCGCCAAAATGGCAATCGAGAGCCAGACGGCCCAATGCTGCCGCAGGATCAGGCCGATCCCCGCCGCGACATAGGCGAACCCCGCCAGAAAGTTGAACCACAGCACGAACGGCACAGCGTCGCCCACCGCAGCGCGGGCCGCGGTCCCGCCGAAGAGCGCGCGTCCGCCCGAAAAGATGGTGAGCGCCCCGAACACAACCGCCACGGCAGCCGCGATCAGCAGACCGAATTTTCGACTTGTCGTCATTCCTCACGTCCTGCGATGCTGTCGACAATAGCCCCCATGACCCGATTGCCCGTTTGTGAAACACGTGGATATCCGTCCCAAGCGACGTACCCTGGTCCGCAGATCAAATACGTTGAGGCCTGGGCGCGAAAAGCGAGGATGACGCGTTCATTCGGCGAGTTTCGGAAAGCGGTCTGTGGCGTATTCGGCGTGGCATGCGCTACATGCCTCGACCATCTTGCCGAACTCTTCCTGCTGTCGCGCCCTGTTTCCGGACCGCGCGGCATCGGCAAGCACCGCCGAAATCGCATGAAAAGCACGGTCCTGTTCAACGAACCCCTTTGGAACAGCCGCCATGAGATTCTTCCTATCTTCGGGCGTCATCGACTGTTGCAGGATGAAGCTGTCATGGATGCGCTGGGCTAGTTCCGCCACGCGGGCGTTATCCCCAGCCACCAGTGCGGACAGGATCTGCTTGCTGGCATCCTCTATGGAAACCATCTCCTTGCGCAGTAGGTCTCGAAGCGTGTCAGTCAGCTTCGGGGAAACCGGCTCCGCGCTCTGTGCCAGTACCGAGCCATCGATAGCAACACTTGCGACGATCCCAAGCCATAGAGCGCCCCGAATGCTCCACGAGCGCTTTCTGTCGGCGATCTTGTCCATCATCCTCTTGTCTCCTCTTCTTTATCGTCAATTGGCCTATTTCTGAAGCACGTAGCATCCGGGCGTATCGGCAATGATTGGATTGCCGGACTTCGGGTTGCCCATGTTGGGCGCGGCAGTCGGCTCACAACTAGCCAGACTGGTTTGGCCGAGGCGGCACGCGCTCCAGCCCCGAGCCTATTCGCGAACAGTCAGTGTGATCCCTTCGGAATTGACGTACTTCCCGCCACCCAGGGGCTCGAAGGTGACACAGGTTTTGCCACGGCGTGGACCGCTGATCATCACCATGCAGATGCCATCTGCGCTGTAGCTCCAACTCCCGGAACCAGACATGAGCAGAGATTTCATGCTCACAGTGCCATCCGACGCATAGATCATGTCGACTCTCATTCCCATGCGACTGGCGGTCAGCTTTCTGCCCACGATCTGTTGGGAAATCTGCTGCGGGGTCAAAATCTCCGCGGCGACGGACGACGTCGAGCCGACGCCGAGCCAAATTGCTGAAAAAAGAAGAAGCCAGGGAAGTCGTGTCATTCGTCTCTCCGCTTGTCCGTTCCTATAAATTGCCATTGCACTCATACGGACCCGAGCTGCCGATCTGAGGTGTTCGTCTTCAATCTGTCGGGACCGGCATTCTCGACGAGACGCAAGAGGCCGCGCCGCCCACTTGCGTGGATGGGACCTCCTTCGAAAGGCACTCTCATTCCGCTTGGTCTCGTCTGGTCCACAACACCCAAGCGAAAGACGCGATGGTCAGCCACACCGTACTTCTCAAGGTCATGGCGACGATCGTGCGCACCTCATAACTTCCACCTGTCATAATATGCACACCGAATGCAGCAAATACCAGCAACGTTGCAACAGCCAGAAGTATCGATAAATTCACTGCCCATCTTCGCCAACTATAAAGGCCGATGCCGGCGATGATGTAGGCCAATCCGGCGATGACATTGAACCACAGCACGAACGGCACGTAGGCCCCAGCCGCGGCTCGTTCCGGCCCGTCGCTAACAAGAACGGCACCGCCGGAATAAAGCGTCAGCACGCCGAAGACGACCGCGATAATCGCCAGGACGATGATCCAACGGGGTCTTGATGCGGGAGGTCTGGCCATCGTCTCAATGCCTTCTCGATTCAAAAATCGGCATGGAAGTTTCGGACATCGACCTGAAAGGATGCGCACGACCGCGACGGTGGCCGGTGAATGCCCATCCTCGGTAGAGATCGCATGACTTTCACCCTTAACAGGCCTGTCTTATTATGTTAGCTATCAATCACAAACTGTCAAGTTTGAGCTGTGTTTGAATGTTGGAACGTGACCCTCGGACCAACAATCCGTTCGCATGTTATCATTGCGGCACTTCGCAGATCGCGATCTGCGAGGTCCTGCTACAGCGGGCTGCCAGCGTGGCCCCCACGCTCCGGGTCGGGCTGCGCGATCGGCCTGGGTCGCTGAGGCAGACCGCTACCACCTGCTGCCGNCCAGCGTGGCCCCCACGCTCCGGGTCGGGCTGCGCGATCGGCCTGGGTCGCTGAGGCAGACCGCTACCACCTGCTGCCGCGGTCACCGGATCACGATGGTGGACGAGATCTACCCGGTTCAACAGCTTGCAGGTCCAAGATGCTGCGCGGCGAATATGCGCTCGATCAAGGCATGACGGTAAATCCCGCACTAAGACCTGTGGGACAATCATTGAAGGTCGCCTGGCTCCCCGGAGCCGCGGCGCCACGATAAGGACGGGCTTTTCATGCGATGGAAGCTGGGTTTGTTGCTCTTGGGCGCGGTGCTCCTCGGCGGAGGCGGGTATTTCGCGTGGCTCCAGTTCAAGCCGGCTGAACTGCCGGCCGGTTTCGCACAATCCAACGGGCGCCTGGAAGCCGAACGGGTGGATATCGCGACGAAATTTTCCGGCCGCGTGAAGGAGGTGCTGGTCGACGAAGGCGCTACCGTAACGGCGGGGCAAGTCCTTGCCAGAATGGACACCGCCGAACTTGAGGCGCAGCTCCAGGAGAGCAAAGCGGCTGGAAACGAAAGCGAGCAACAGCTGGATCAGGCAATCGCACTGCTTGCCCAGAGGAAGAGTGAACTGGCTCTGGCGGAGCAGGAATATGAACGATCCCGCTCGCTCGGGGAGAAGGGCTACACGCCGCTTGAAAAGGTCGAGCAACGGCAGGCGGCGAAGTTGACAGCGGAGGCCGCGGTCAGATCCGCCGAGGCGGGGATCGAACGAGCCAAGGCCGCCGTCGCCGCCGCGGCTGCTCGGACCAAGCGCATCGCTGAGAACATGAAGGACTCCGTGCTGACCGCGCCAAGGAGCGGGCGCATCCAGTACCGGGTCGCGCAACCCGGAGAGGTTCTGCCTGCCGGCGGCCGTATCCTGACACTTCTTGATCTGACGGACGTCTACATGACCATCTTCTTGCCGACTGAAGAGGCCGGGCCGCTGGAGATCGGTGCGGAAGCTCGCATCGTTCCCGACGCGGCACCGCAATATGTCGTGCCGGCGACCGTGTCCTTCGTTGCCGCGGATGCCCAGTTCACGCCGAAATACGTCGAGACCCAGAGTGAGCGTGAGAAGCTCATGTTTCGGGTCAAGGTACGCCTGCCGCCGGAAATACTCGCACGCTACGCGCAGAGGGTGAAAGCGGGCATCACGGGCATGGCTTACGTCAGAATTTCGCCCAACGCGGAATGGCCCGAACGGCTCCAGATCAATTTACCCGAGCTGGAAAGTCCTGATGATGCCTGAGGTCGCGCCGCCCGTTGCGCAACTCGTATCGGTCAGCCACCGCTACGAGGCCGTGACAGCGCTTGACGATGTCTCGATTGACGTTTCCGCGGGCCGCATGATCGGGCTGATCGGTCCCGACGGCGTCGGCAAGTCCACGCTACTCGGCCTCATCGCGGGCGTGCGAAAAATCCAGACGGGACAGGTCACGGTTCTGGGCGGTGACATGGCCGGGCGCCGCTACCGTGACGAAGCCTGCATGCGGATCGCCTACATGCCGCAGGGCCTGGGGCGTAACCTGTATCCAACACTATCGGTCCGGGAGAACGTCGATTTTTTCGGCCGGCTTTTCGGCCAGTCCGCGTCCGAGCGCGCCTGGCGGATCGATGACCTGCTGCACAGTACGGGTCTGCGTCCTTTTTCGGACCGGCCAGCCGGCAAGCTGTCAGGTGGCATGAAGCAGAAATTGTCGCTGTGTTGTTCGCTCATTCATGACCCCGAACTGCTGATCCTGGACGAGCCGACCACCGGCGTCGACCCCCTGTCCCGGCGACAATTCTGGCAGTTGATCGACCGCATCCGAACGCGCCGTTCCCACATGAGCGTGATCACGGCCACGGCATACATGGAAGAGGCGGATGGGTTCGATCACCTGATCGCCATGGATGACGGGAAAATCCTTGCGACAGGCACATCGGCCGAACTGAAGATCCGCACCGGCCGCGAGACACTCGAAGAAGCGTTCATTGCCTTGCTGCCGGAGGCCAAACGCGCGGGCCATACAGTGGTGGAATTGCCACCAAGAGTCTCCCATGACGGCGTGCCTGCGATCGAAGCCAGCGGCCTCACCATGCGGTTTGGAGATTTCACCGCCGTCGACCACGTGACCGTCACGATCGAACGCGGTGAAATCTTCGGTTTTCTCGGCTCGAACGGCTGCGGCAAGACGACGACCATGAAAATGCTGACCGGCCTGCTACCGCCCACCGAGGGCACGGCCAGGCTGTTCGGAAACCCGGTCGACGCGAACGACATGGAGACCCGCCGGCGCGTCGGCTACATGTCGCAGTCGTTCTCACTCTACGGCGAACTCAGCGTTCGCCAAAACCTGGATCTGCACGCAAGCCTCTTCGATCTTCCCAAAGCCGAGTCCCCTGCCCGCGTGCGGGAAATGATCGAGCGCTTCGATCTCGTCGATGTGGCCGATGAGTTGCCCCAGAGCCTGCCGCTCGGTGTGCGCCAGCGATTGCAGCTCGCCGTGGCGGTGATCCACAGGCCGGAAATGCTGATTCTCGACGAGCCGACATCGGGGGTCGATCCGGTGGCCCGCGACGAATTCTGGCGCATGCTAATCGCTTTGTCTCGTGAGGACGGCGTGACGATCTTCATCTCCACCCATTTCGTCAACGAGGCGGAGCGGTGCGATCGTATCTCCCTCATGCATGCCGGCAAGATCCTGGCGATGGATGCTCCGGACGCGCTGCGACAGGCGCGCGGTTCCGAGACGCTGGAGGATGCGTTCATCGGCTATCTCGAGGATGCGGCCGGCATCGATGAAACGGACGCGCAGAGCGACGTTCCACGGGGTGATGCTTCACCGGCCGCGACCGCGACACACGCCGCGACCCATTCCATCTTCGATGCGCGGCGCATGTGGGCGTTCGCGCGGCGTGAGGCGATGGAATTGATCCGCGATCCTATTCGCATCGCTTTCGCATTGCTCGGACCGCTCGTGCTCGCGATCGCCATGGCCTACGGGATTTCGTTCGACGTGGAGAAACTCACCTACGCGGTCCTGGATCAGGACCGGTCTCAGGAAAGTCGCGCATTCCTCGAGAATTTTTCCAACTCCCGCTACTTCGACAAACGTCCCGAGATCAGCACCCGCGCCGAGCTCGACCAACGCTTGCGGAGCGGGGAGTTGCGGTTTGCGCTCATTGTCCCCCCGAGCTTCGGGCGCGATCTGCTGGCCGGCCACTCACCGGATATCGGCGCCTGGTTCGACGGCGCGGTGACGTTTCAGGCAGAAACGTCGCGCGGCTACGTGCAAGGGGTGCTGGCCAGTTATCTGGCGGAATTTTCCAGACGGGAACCGGTCGGCCAATCCGTCGCCCCGCTTGCCGATATCGAAACGCGCTTTCGGTACAATCAGGCGTTCTTGAGCGTCTACGCGATCTCACCAGGCGTCCTCATGCTGTTGATCTACATGTTCGCGACAATGCTGACGGCGCTCGGCGTCGTCAGGGAGAAGGAACTGGGATCAATCACCAATTTATATGCCGCGCCGGCCAGCAAGCTGGAATTTCTGATCGGCAAACAGCTGCCTTATATCGGAATCGCGATGGCGAGTTTTGCCAGTCTCGTCATCCTGATGTCGGGGTTCTTTCAGGTTCCGATCACCGGAAACTTCCTTGCGCTCTTCGTCGGCGCGATCCTGTTCGCCACGGCCGCCACTTCGCTGGGTCTGGTGATTTCATCCTTCGTCTCGACGCAGCTTGCGGCGATTTTCGGATCGGCCATCATCGTGATGATTCCGAGCCTGAATTTTTCCGGAATGCTCTATCCTGTTTCGACGCTGCAAGGCGCCGGACGTATCATCGGGCATGCATTCCCGGCGCTATACTTCCAAAAGATCACCAGCGGCACGTTCAACAAGGGTCTTGGCTTCACCGATCTGTACCAGAGCTATCTCTGGCTTGCTGCCTTCTGTGTTATATTCTGGACGCTCGCCACGTTCTTTCTGAAAAAGCAGGAAGCCTGATGCGCAAGCGATTGAAGAATATCTTTCGCCTGGGTGTAAAGGAGCTGAACAGCCTTCGGCGCGATCCCGTCCTGCTGTTTTTGATTTTCTTCACCTTTACATTTGCGATCTACACCGTTGCAACCGGTGTGCAGACTGAATTGCGCAATGCGTCCATCGCCGTGGTGGACGAGGATCATTCCGACCTGTCGCGCCAGATCCGCGCGGCGTTTCTCAAGCCCTATTTTCAGTCCCCCGCCACCCTCGCGATCGATCAGATCGACCCGGCCATGGACGCGGGTCGCTACGCGTTCGTGGTCGATATTCCCATCAACTTCCAGACCGACGTCCTTGCCGGTCACCGACCGCAGGTCCAGGTCAACGTCGATGCGACCGCCATGACGCTGGCCGGAAATGGGGCCGCCTATATTCAGACGATCATCACCAATCAGCTCTCCGAGTTCCTGAGCCGTTCGGACCGGACGCCAACCCCACCGGTCACCTTGACGATGCGCACGGCGTTCAACCCGAATCTCGATTCGAGCTGGTTCATGTCGGTGATGCAGATCGTATCGAACATCACGATGCTGTCCCTGATCCTGTCGGGCGCCGCGGTCATCCGGGAACGCGAACGTGGCACGATCGAGCATTTGCTGGTCATGCCAGTGACACCGGGTGAAATCATGATGGCCAAGATCTGGGCCAACGGGCTGGCGATCGTGCTGGCGGTCATCCTGTCGCTATACGTCGTCGTCCAGGGAGTGCTCTCGGTCAGGATCAGCGGTTCGATCGCGCTGTTCGTGCTCGGTACGTCGGTGTTTCTCTATGCGATGACCGCCCTGGGGATCGTGCTGTCGACCTTCGCCAATTCAATGCCGCAATTCGCCCTTTTGGCAATTCCGTTCTTTGTCGTGATGAATATGCTCTCCGGCGGCACCTCGCCGCTCGATGGCATGCCGCAGCTGTTGCAGATCATCATGCAGGCCGCCCCATCGACCCATTTTACGAGCTTTGCGCAGGCGGTTCTGTTTCGCGGCGCTGGCATCGACATCGTCTGGCGTCAGCTCGCGGCGATGGCGGTTATCGGAACGGTCCTATTCCTTATGGCGCTATCACGCTTTCGCGCAACCATGTCAGCCGCCCGGTAGAGCGACAACAAGAAAGGTGGGCGAGACTTGGCACGCCCCCTCACCCAGGCAGGTTGGACGACAGCGTCGGATACTCGGCATGGAGCCGCATACATAAAAACGGTTGGTGTCCCTCGACAATCCACGTCATCACGCATCCCGGTCCGACGCTATGGATATCTCGATGGACAGCGCGTTATCCTGGCGAACGTTTCCCATTCAGTCGCTTGCGGATCCGCCATTGGCAAGGATCGAGGTATGGGTTAGTTATACCAACGGGAGCGAAGGCCGACTCTTCGGGGATTCCCAAGCTGACAGAATTCTGAATCACTGTGACAAACGGAGGTTTGTCATGGCAGCACCGGTTCCCCTTCACACG
>NZ_JAZHLK010000150.1:0-834 GCF_036549515.1 Aurantimonas sp. E1-2-R+4
AGTGTCGGTCCACAAAGAAGTTGAATGATATGAATCGTTTGTGATTCCATGCTGTTGATTTGATTCGACGAGGGCATGGAAGCGATGTGGACGAAAGCAAACCGCGGGAAATACAATCGGGATGGTCTGCGCTATCCGAGCGATTTGACGGATGCGGAATGGGAGCTGGTGGAGCCTTTGATCCCTCCTGCCAAGCGGGGTGGCCGCAGGCGTGAGGTTAACGTGCGCGAGGTTCTCAACGGCCTGCTCTATGTCCTCAGCACCGGCTGCCAATGGCGGGCGGTGCCGAAGGACCTGCCGCCGAAGAGCACGCTGTTCAGCTATTTCGACCTGTGGAACTGGGACGGCACGCTCGGCCGTCTCCATGAGGAACTCTACGTGAAATGCCGCGAGGTGATGGGGCGCGAGGCTAGCCCGACGGCGGCGATCATCGATAGCCAGAGCGTCAAGAGCGCGGAAAAGGGGGGCGTCGCATCGACCCGGGCGGGTATGATGCGGGCAAGAAGGTCAAGGGCAAGAAGCGGCATATCCTTGTCGATACAGTAGGTCTGCTGCTGCACGCGCTGGTTCATCCGGCCGACATCCAGGACCGTGATGGCGGTGTGCTGGTCCTGAAGACGCTGTTCGGCCGTTATCCGTTTTTAAAGAAGCTGTTTGCGGATGGCGGCTATCAGGGACCTGTCTTCGCCAAGGGGCAGAAGAAAGCCATGCCCGGACTTGCGACCGCGATCGTGAAGCGATCCGACACAGCCAGGGGTTTTGAGGTTCTGCCGAGACGCTGGGTGGTCGAACGGACGTTCGCATGGCTGGGGCGATGCCGAAGGCTGGCCAAGG
>NZ_JAZHLK010000151.1:0-830 GCF_036549515.1 Aurantimonas sp. E1-2-R+4
ATCCGTGTGAAGGGGAACCGGTGCTGCCATGACAAACCTCCGTTTGTCACAGTGATTCAGAATTCTGTCAGCTTGGGAATCCCCGAAGAGTCGGCCTTCGCTCCCGTTGGTATGACAGGCGCTGACGCCCTTGTCGGCTTCCAAACGTTCGGCGATCTCGGCCAGCGAAATGTCCTTTTCGTCCGTATCGATCAACGCCAGGATGAAGGCTTCGTGCGCGTCGAGTTTGGAGCCTTCGGGCTGACCTTGGCGATCAGGCTCGAACGTCCCTTTCCGGCACCAATCGCGATGCCAGGACCCTGACGTCGAGAAGCCGATCGCAAACCGGCGGGCCGCAGCCCGTGTCGACAAGCCAGCTTCGATCGCTTCGATCACCCGCTTGCGAAGGTCTACCCCGTAAGCTCGCGCCATGAGTTCGTCTCCCTGTCCTTTGCAAACAGGGAATCACGACCTTCGCGAGATCGCAAACATCCGACTCCGAATTGGGTCAAAACGCTCTAATACCAACGGGAGCGAAGGCTGACTCTTCGTGGATTCCCAAGCTGACCGAATTCTGAATCACTGTGGCAAACGGAGGTTTGTCATGGCAGCACCGGTTCCCCTTCGCACGGATTATGACGGCCCAACGCTGAGAAGGTCGGCGAAGGCAACGAAGGATGCGGCTCAGGCTCGGCGCTTGCTGGCGCTGGCCGAGATTTACGATGGCGGCTCGCGCAGTGACGCGGCCCGGATCGGCGGCGTCACCTTGCAGATCATCCGCGACTGGGTTCTGCGCTTCAACGCTCGCGGCCCTTCCGGCCTGATCACCGGCAAGGCGCCGGGCAACCGGC
>NZ_JAZHLK010000152.1:0-823 GCF_036549515.1 Aurantimonas sp. E1-2-R+4
TCAACGACATGCAAAGGGGCCCGATCGGATCCCTTTGCATGTCGGCGCCAGCGTCGCCAAAGGGGTCAACATTCCAAGCGAAATGGGGGGCACGGTTCGAAGCGATTTGACAGACATCGACCATACGCGGTCGAGATTCTTGTTTCGCTGGCGCTGGCGGGCGATACCTGACCGGTCACCCGTCAGCGCTGGCGGGCGAACACCATCTGGCGAACGTCAATGATGCCGGACCGGAAGCCGGCCTCCGAATAGGCGAGATAGTATTCCCACAAACGCCGGAAACGCTCGTCAAAGCCCATCTGTTCGATCGATGGCCAAACCGATCGGAAGCGGATGCGCCAGTCGCGAAGCGTGCGGACATAGTCCTGGCCGAACACTCTCTCGCCGGTCAGCGCAAGCCCGTGCTGGCTTCCCAGCTCGACCAGCACACCCGGCGCCGGCAGCATGCCACCGGGGAACACATAGCCACGAATGAAGTCCATGCTGCGCCGGTAGTCCGCGAACAGCCGGTCCTGGATGGTAATGGCCTGAATCCCGACCCGCCCGTCGACGTCGAGACGGTCTCGGAGTTGCCTGAAATAGTGCGGCCAATGGGCTTCACCGACCGCCTCGATCATCTCGATCGAGGCGATGCGGTCATACAGCCCCTCCGCCTCGCGGTAGTCTTGGAGCTTGATTTCGACGCGCTCGGAAAGACCGGCATCGAATATGGGGATGTCCCGAAGTTTGTTGAACTTCGTTGAGCGGCGATGCCGGGTTGAACGTTACGCGGCCCTCGATGCAGGGGCAATGAACTTTTCGGCATTTTGGCGCTGATGGGCAA
>NZ_JAZHLK010000153.1:0-811 GCF_036549515.1 Aurantimonas sp. E1-2-R+4
CGGCATCGCCACGATGCCGCTCGACAAGGCTCTCGACTATATCGCCGCCGAGCCGGATTTCTGGATCCACGCTTGAGCGAAAACCCGCTCAAAATGGCCAAAGTCGAGCTTAGGCGTCAACTCTCCGATATGTCAGCCTCCGGCCCTTCACACCCCCCAGCGTTCGCAAGGCGCGTTCGCTATCGTCCACGCCCAACCGGACGCGATTGTTGTAGCGGAAATCGAACTCGGCGAGATAGCGGTGCAAGTGGCGCTCGCCGCAATGCTGATAGACGCCCTTCATGCCGCGCTTGAAGATGCTGTAGAAGCCTTCGACCGTGTTCGTGTGGATCGTATCGGCGCCTTCGTAGCGGACATATTCGTTGACCGAATGCTTGACCGTGCCCCGCTTGGCGAACTCGGTGGCGAGCGGGTGATAGAGGCGGCTTTCATCGGTGTAGAGCGCGCTTTCCGCGTCGAGATTGTCGCGAACGATGCTGACGACCGTCTTCTGATCAGCGCGCTCGGCATAGAACGAACGAACCTTGCCGCCGCGCTCGACCAGCGAGACCACGGCCCGCTTGTGCGCCAACAGATTGCCGCCGCGCTTCACAAACGAGTGGCCTCGGGTGGTCATGGTTGGCTTGGGGCCGTCCTTGCTGCCGAAATAGGTCTCGTCGGCTTCAACGATCGAACCAGCGCCGCCCATAGGACTAAAGTCCGCATATTGCACTTCGCGTACCCACGGGGTAACATCGCTTGAAAATGAAAGATTTTTGGGTGTTTCGAAGTGCTCCATTGTGGGTCGGTATGCCGGCCATCTGTCGTTAGA
>NZ_JAZHLK010000154.1:0-680 GCF_036549515.1 Aurantimonas sp. E1-2-R+4
AGGATTTCGAGAACCTGTCGCGCAACGCGCTCGCATTCCTCAAACTGGCGTCTATCCGCCTAATGCTGCGAAGGCTTTGTTCAAATTGAACAACTTTCCGGACCGACTCTGAGACTACTGCGCGATACACTCTTATCGCTTCTGCCGGAGTTGGCAGCGCTGCCGGCGGAAAAGGCCGATATCCGCGTCTATGTTAACACGCTCTTCGATTGCCTAAAGAGCTGGTGTTACTCAGATACGGCGGGCCTTCCGCAAAATCGTGACGCATCGTCATTTCTAGCGAACGTATATATGTTGCCGGTTGACCGGGCGATGCTAGCCAAGGGGTATAACTATTTCCGCTACATGGACGATATCAAGATCGCCTGCGTCAGTGAACATGATGCAAGGAAGGCACTGAAAGCGCTTAGCCTTGAGCTACGCAACCGGGGCCTTTCCGTAAATTCGGGCAAAACAACGATCGTCTCCAGGGATCAGGGTGACGATGACATATCGAAATATCTGGATGCAGGAGATACGGAACTGCAACAGATCGATTCGGTCTGGCAGACAAGATCCTTGCGCCCGATTAGAGCGTCAGGCGATTAATCTGCAACATAGCCAGCGGCCTTGAGGTAGTTCCAACATTCTTCGGGCTCGAACAGGTCGCAGATGTTGCCGACTGCACGCCAGAGATCGTC
>NZ_JAZHLK010000155.1:0-670 GCF_036549515.1 Aurantimonas sp. E1-2-R+4
ATCCATGGGCGTGACCGGCGTGCGCCGGGGAAAGAAGACGATCACGACCGTCAGGGACCCGAAGGCGCCATGCCCGCTGGACAAGGTCAACCGGGAATTCCGCGTCAGTCGTCCCAACGCCCTGTGGGTGGTCGATTTTACGTACGTCCACACCTGGGCGGGCTTCGTCTACGTTGCCTTCGTGGTTGATGCCTATGCCCGGCGGATCGTCGGTTGGAAGGTCAGCACTTCGGCAACGGCAGGCTTCGTTCTCGATGCTCTTGAGCAGGCGATCCATGCGCGCAGGCCAATGGCCGATGACGGACTCATCCATCATAGCGATAGGGGCGTCCAATATCTCGCCATGAACTACACCCAGCGCCTGGCTGAGGCCGACCTCGTACCTTCGGTCGGCAGCGTCGGCGACAGCTACGACAATGCTTTGGCCGAAACGATCAACGGCCTGTATAAAGCCGAGGTCATCTGGCGACAGCGATCATGGCCGAGTGCATCAGCCGTCGAAATGGCGACGTTGCGTTGGGTCCATTGGTTCAACAATCACCGCCTCTTCGGACCGATCGGGCATATCCCGCCCGCTGAGGCCGAAGCCAACTACTATGCTGCCATCGAGAGCCTCGATATGGCTGCATGACTCAAACGAACCGGCCTCCGGAAAACCCGGGACGCTTCA
>NZ_JAZHLK010000156.1:0-665 GCF_036549515.1 Aurantimonas sp. E1-2-R+4
CGGCATCGCCACGATGCCGCTCGACAAGGCTCTCGACTATATCGCCGCCGAGCCGGATTTCTGGATCCACGCTTGAGCGAAAACCCGCTCAAAATGGCCAAAGTCGAGCTAAGAGCCTGATTCAAAAGTTCAGCAATATATCCAATATCTTGCGATGCGCCTCGTGAGCATTCGGATGCTGGCGATGAGCGTCCAGGCCGTTGCGCTTTCGATTGATCGCTCCCAATCCTTGGCGAGACGGCGGCATCGGCCGAGCCAGGCGAAGGTCCGCTCTACCACCCAGCGGCGCGGCAGAACCTCGAAACCCTTGGCCGTGTCCGATCGCTTGATGCTCTCGATCGTCCAGTCGCCGTGTCCGCGCAGCGAGCGCTTCAGCTTGTCGCCGGCATAGCCGCCATCGGCGAAGATGTGGCGCAGCCACGGAAAGCGATAGCGCAGCGACTTCAGCACCGTCGTGGCGCCGTCACGGTCCTGGATGCCGGCGGAATGAATGACGACCGTCAGCATCAGACCGAGCGTGTCGGTCGCGATGTGGCGCTTGCGTCCCTTGATCTTCTTTCCCGCGTCATACCCGCAAACGCCACCGCTTTCGGTGGTTTTGACACTCTGGCTATCGATCACGCCCGCTGTCGGACTGGCCTCACGCTCTTCCAGTTCGCGAGCGC
>NZ_JAZHLK010000157.1:0-658 GCF_036549515.1 Aurantimonas sp. E1-2-R+4
CATGAGAAGGGCCCCGATCGGGGCCCTTCTCATGACGTCACCTGGCACATATTTCCTCCGGCCAACTGGCGCATATTTGCTCCGGCGTTGACAGCCGGTTTGTGGGCTGGAAGATTATCCATGGCGACCACGTGATCGACAGGCGCCAAGCTAGCACCCGGCGGCTGAACCTCCAGAGCTTGTCGCGGGGGCGGCCGCGCTCGTCGTCGAGCCGAAGACGCTGGCGGCTTCCTCAAAAAGCTGCGTGCGCCACTGCCTGATCTGGTTGGGGTGAGCGTCGATCTGCTGCGCCAATTCCGCCAGCGTCCTACGTGCGGTATTGTGAGATCGATCGCCTCGGTCGCGAGACATTGGCGAATTGGACGCCGGCCAGCTACCAAAGCGCTTCTAATCCGCGTTGATCACTCTTTATCCGAGTGTGGGGATGTGCCGCGTACGCGCCGCCATACCCCTGCTTTCTTTTATGCCATATCAACGCTTTTCATGGGGCGGCCGCCACGCGTATGAGCCACGGCGCCTGTTGGGCGGTCAGCTGGGGGAGGCGAGGGGGATGTCCCGAAGTTTGTTGAACTTCGTTGAGCGGCGATGCCGGGTTGAACGTTACGCGGCCCTCGATGCAGGGGCAATGAACTTTTCGGCATTTTGGCGCTGATGGGCA
>NZ_JAZHLK010000158.1:0-657 GCF_036549515.1 Aurantimonas sp. E1-2-R+4
CCCATGGATCGCATCAGGCGCTCCACTGTGCACTTGGCAACCTTGATCCCTTCGCGGCGCAACTGGTGCCAGACTTTGCGGCTGCCATATAGGCCAAAGCTGTTCTCATGGACGCGCTTGATCTGATCCATGATCTCGTCATCGCGCCGGGCACGGGCCGGACGCCTGCCTGGATCGGCAAGGCGAGCAGCGTGTTCGCGGTAGGAAGAAGGGGCGATCGCCAACTCGCGGCAGATCGGCTCGACCCCCAGTTCCTCGCGATGGGCGTCAATGAACGCCATCATCCTTTCCCGGGGCGGTCGAGCTCCGCCATCGCAAAATACGCCGATGCCTTGCGCAGGATCTCGTTGGCCCGGCGGAGCTCCTTCACCTCGCGTTCAAGCAGCCTCAAACGCGCCTGATCGTCGGCGGCCTGCGCCGCTGGTCCCGCTCGTCGGAGCGCCTCCTCACGACACCACCGGCGCAGGGTCTCGGCCGTGCATCCGATCTTCGCCGCGATCGAGGTCATCGTTTCCCACTCCGAACCGTAGTCGGCGCGGTGCTCACCAACCATCCGGACCGCTCGCTCACGTACCTCGGGTGAAAACTTCCTGGTCGTCTTGCTCATCGTAGCTCCTTCTCACAGATAGGAGCCTCCGGAAAACCCGGGACGCTTCA
>NZ_JAZHLK010000159.1:0-629 GCF_036549515.1 Aurantimonas sp. E1-2-R+4
TCTTGCGAACAGGACGCGATATCCGGCGTCGATCAGCGCATGACCGAGCGCCGCCGAAAGATGGGTCTTTCCCACGCCTGGCGGGCCGAAACACAAAATATTGGTGCCCTGACTGCGCATTTCGCTGATTGTGAGCAGCCATTTCAGGCGATCGTGAGCACGTGTTTCACGCGATCATGAGCGGTCTCTTCGGCCGACCTGGTTATTGTTCAGGCGTTTGAGACGCCGTCAAGAGCGTGGGCGCGGGCGTTCTGTTTTCGCATGCTTTCTCCGGCGAGTTGAAGGCGGTGAGCATTGTGAACGAGGCGGTCCAGAATCGCGTCACCGAGGGTGGGATCGCCGATGACGTCATGCCAGTGTTCCACGGGAATTTGGCTGGTGACGATGGTCGATGCGCGACCATGGCGATCGTCGAGGATCTCCAGGAGGTCGCGCCGTTCGGACGCGTTGAGAACAGACAGGCCCCAGTCGTCGAGCAGGAGGAGCTGAACGCGCCCGAGCGTCTTGAGCAGGCGACCATAGCGTCCATCACCTCGAGCCAGCGCGAGCGCCTCGAAGAGGCGCGGGACGCGATGGTAGAGGACCGAGCGATTGTCACGGCAGGCTTTGTGGCCGAGGGCGCAGGCCAA
>NZ_JAZHLK010000016.1:0-79678 GCF_036549515.1 Aurantimonas sp. E1-2-R+4
GGATTTCGAGAACCTGTCGCGCAACGCGCTCGCATTCCTCAAACTGGCGTCTATCCGCCTAATGCTGCGAAGGCTTTGTTCAAATTGAACAACTTTCCGGACCGACTCTTAGACAGGATCATTTTCTGCTGAAAAATCCAGCTTCTTCTCTGCCAAGCGGTGGCAATTCCACCACTGATCACTGCGGCGATGACGAAGGTCAAACTTGCGTAGAAGGCGGCCCACATTTGAAATGTTGATCTCCGAGCGGCGCATCACCTGGATGGTCAGCCAAGGTGGTTTAGCTATTGAAATTCAGCATAGGCGCTCGGTGTGCATCTGTCGATTTGTCGGGGTAAATTTGTAGATATCCCCTAGCGCGCCTCCTTGTGGAACTGCAGTCTGCGGCCTCCAATCGTGCCGCATCGTCGCTATCCCGCTAGCCCGCACGGCGTGGGACCTGCAGCGCCGGCGCGTTGCCGATTTCCGACTGCCGCATCACTGAAAGCGACTCGCGGCAGATGTTCGGCGACCTCGCATCCAGCCTGTCGTGCCCCTCCCCCAAAATTTTCTCCCCATCCTTTCACCTCCCGCATAATCCCCTCACCGCCGGCCCACGGATGGGCACGAATGACCGACCCAAGATCACTCGCGGGCCGGCGGTGCGGCGTCTATGGCGCGTGGCTCTTCCGGAGGGTTCGCGCCCCGGACGGCCCCGACGCGCCGCCGGATGGATCGCTGGCGGGGATGGAGCGGAATCGGACCGGCTGCAATTGTGGATGTCGGGGATGGTGTCCCAACCGACCCCCATCGCATCAGGGTCAAATCGGGGTCGAAAATCTTGGGGGGTTCTCAGGATTTTTGCCGCGATGCGCGGCGGTCGCTTGGCCTTGCAAGGCTTTGGAAATGGTCGGAGCGAGAGGATTCGAACCTCCGACCCCCTGAACCCCATTCAGGTGCGCTACCAGGCTGCGCTACGCTCCGACTGCTGACTGTCCTAGATAATCCAGACATGGCGCGCAACAGGCAAATGCAGTGCCGCGCACGCGATCTCGCGAAAAGCGCCCGTCCCGCTCCCGATTGAAACGGCGACAACGCCAGTGCCGGACCGCCTTGTGCAGCGGCGGGCCGCGCGAAGCCGTTCAGGCGATCGTCGGAGACCGCAAGACGGCGCCGCTGGGCGGCCGGGTCGCTTGCCGATTCCGGCAGCCCCTGAGCGCCGAAGGGCGCAGACGCCGCATTCAAGCCGGTCGACGTCACCGCACCTGATCGAGAAGACGTTTGCATTCGAGCAACTGCAGGATCACGTCGTCGAGCTCTTCGGCGCTCTCGCGCGGGAGCAATCCGCCGCGTTGGCCGTCGTCGGTGCCGGCGTTGCGGTGACGTTTCAGCAACCCGGCGAAGGGCTTGCCCGGTGCTTCCGCCGCGGCGGTCGGTTTCCCCGCCTCTTCCCGCGATTCGGGCGCAATCAGATCGATATCGTCGAGATGGGGCTCGTCGTTCGCGCCGGCACTGGCCGCGCTTTGCCGCCCCGCCTGAATCTGTTCGAGCGCCGCGATGTCACCCGAACCGATCGCCACGACGAAGCGCGCACCGTTTTCCTTCAGGATCCGCTGCACGCCCTTGATGGTGAAACCCTTGACGTACAGGAGATACTGGATGCCCTTGAGAAGCTCGACATCGTCCGGCCGGTAATAGCGACGACCGCCGCCCCGCTTCATCGGCTTGATCTGCGGGAAGCGGGTTTCCCAGAACCGCAGAACATGTTGCGGCAGGTCGAGATCTCCAGCGACCTCGCTGATCGTGCGAAAGGCGTCGACGCTCTTTTCCGTCATGGCGGTGACCAATCGACCGTAGCGGCCTTACTCGGCGGCTTTCAGCATCTCGAGACCGTGCGCTTTCGGACGTCGCTCGCCATGCGCCCCCAGTATCCGGTCCTTCAGAACGTTCGAAGGCTTGAACACCGCGACACGCCGGGGCGAGATCGGCACTTCCTCGCCGGTCTTCGGATTCCGCCCGACGCGTTCGTTCTTCTTGCGAACCAGAAACGATCCGAACGACGAAATCTTGACCGATTCCCCGCTGGCGATGGTCGAGCAGATTTCGTCGAGGACCATTTCGACAAGTTGCGCCGACTCCGTCCTGGACAGACCGATCTTCCGGAAAACCGCCTCGGCGAGGTCGGCCCTGGTGAGGGTCTTGTCTCCCATACATGTCCCCTAACTTTCTGGAAGACCGTCGGACACCGATCGCTGGTCGGCGCCCTTACGTATGGCCACACTTTAGCGAAAACATCATCTGAATCAAGGCTTGATATCTACCAGCGGAGCAAAACCGCACCCCAGGTGAAGCCGCCGCCCATGGCCTCCAGAAGCACGAGATCGCCACGCTTGATGCGACCGTCGCGAACCGCCGCGTCGAGAGCCAGCGGGATCGAGGCGGCCGAGGTGTTGCCATGTTGGTCGACGGTCACCACCACCTTCTCGGCGGCAATCCCGAGTTTCCTCGCCGAGGCATCGATGATCCGCCGGTTCGCCTGATGGGGAACGAACCAGTCGATATCATCGGCCGTTACGCCCGCCGCCGCGAACGAGTCCTCGATCACGTCGGTAATCATCCCGACCGCGTGCTTGAAGACCTCGCGGCCTTCCATGCGCAGCTTGCCGATCGTCCCGGTGGTCGAGGGGCCGCCATCGACATACAGCTTCGACTGGTGGGCGCCGTCCGAGCGCAGCCGCGAGACGATGATGCCGCGCGCGTCGCCCGCACCGGTTTCGGCGGTCGCTTCGAGCACCAGGGCGCCGGCGCCGTCGCCGAACAGCACGCAGGTCGACCGGTCCTCCCAGTCGAGAATGCGCGAAAAGGTCTCCGCGCCGATGACCAGCGCCCGCCGGGCCATGCCGCTCTTGAGGTACAGATCGGCGGTGGTCAGCGCATAGACGAAACCACTGCACACGGCCTGAATGTCGAAGGCGAAGCCATGTGAGATGCCAAGTCGATGCTGAACCTGAACGGCAGAGGCGGGAAAGGTGTTGTTGGGGGTCGCGGTCGCCAGGACGATCAGGTCGATGTCGGCGGGTTCGAGGCCGGCGGCGGCGAGCGCCTGCCGAGCCGCCGCCTCGGCGAGGGACACGGTGGTCTCGTGGTCGCCGGCGATGTGACGCGCCGCGATGCCCGTGCGCTGGCGTATCCACTCGTCGGAGGTCTCGACGATGCCTTCGAAATCCTGGTTGCGCATGATCCGTTCTGGCAGGGCCGACCCGGTCCCGCGCACGACCGATCTCGTTTCATTCGTCATTGCAGATTGCTTTCGGGAATTGCGACGGCTTCCTCGGAAACGCGCAGATAGAAGCTATTGAGGTCCGCCTCGATTTTCTCGCGCAGGCCATTGCGCGCCATCGCGTGAGCCAGATCGATCGCCGCCGCGATCCCTTCCGCATCCGTGCCGCCATGGCTCTTGATGACGATGCCGTTGAGGCCGAGAAACACGCCGCCATTGGCCTTGCGCGGATCCATCTTGTCGCGAAGCCGTTCGAAGGCGCTCCTGGCCAGGATGTATCCGGCCTTGGCAAGCCAGGTCTGCGACATGGCGGCGCGCAGATAGGCGCCGATCTGCTTGGCGGTTCCCTCGGCCGTCTTCAGCGCGATGTTGCCGGTAAAGCCCTCGGTCACGACGACATCCACAGTGCCCTTGCCGAGGTCGTCGCCTTCGACGAACCCGCGATAGTCGATACCGGACAGCGGCGTCTCTTTGAGGAAACGGCCAGCCTCGCGAATCTCGTCCTGACCCTTGACCTCCTCCACGCCGATATTGAGCAAGCCGACGGTCGGGCGCTCCACGCCGAAGAGAGCCCGCGCCATGGCGCCGCCCATCATCGAGAAGTCGATCAATTGCTGCGCGTCCGCGCCGATCGTCGCGCCGACATCGAGCACGATGCTGTCGCCACGCAGGGTCGGCCAGATCGCGGCGATCGCCGGACGCTCGATATTGGCCATCGTGCGCAGACAGAACTTGGCCATCGCCATCAGCGCACCGGTATTTCCGGCCGAGACCGCGACATCGGCCTCACGCGTCTTCACGGCCTCGATCGCTCGCCACATGGAGGATTTGTACCGGCCCTGTCGGAGCGCCTGCGACGGTTTGTCGTCCATGCGAATCGAAATTTCGCAATGGTGAAACGTCGATGCCGCCGCCAGTTCGGGATCCGCGTCGAGAAGCGGCATGACGAGATCGCTCTGGCCGAAGAGGACAAAGCGCGTGTCGGGGTGGCGCTTCAGCGCGATGGCCGCACCCGCGAGAACCACGTCCGGCCCGTGATCACCGCCCATGGCGTCGATCGAGATCGTAATGCCGGTCTTTGAATTCAAAGGTCTCTCGCTTTCCTGCAGTGCACCCGGACGGCGCGGCGAGAAGATATCCGTTTGCGCGCGAACGGCAACCGTCGATTTTCCATCAATTTTTGTTCTCATCGTCACGCGGAACGAGGGACACCAAGGCCTCGAAGGCAGAGGGCGGGCGGGCGTCGGGATCGGGGTCCGTATCGACGCGATCGAACACCGCGTCCGCCTCGCGCGGATACGGGTCGAGGGCCAGCGCCAGAGCCTCCACCAGATACGGACCAAGGTCGATGGTGTGACCGGCGTACACTTCAGGCGGATCCTCGCCCTCGGGATCGATGTATAATTCCTGCTCGCCCGGTTGATCGATACGCGCCAGCTTGGAGCCCTCTGGCACGAAGATCATCTCGAACGGTTCCGTGATCGTCTGGCGGAGCGGCTCCAGGCTGACGACGCTCAGCTGCACGACCGTCGCCGCGACCCGCCCGGTGACACGCACGCCCTCGGCCCGCCACGGCAGCACGCGGAGATCGCCGACAAACGTTTCGACGGCCGAAATGTCGAGTTCGCCGGCCAGCGCCCCACGCTCCGTTTCATCCGCCTCGAAGCGGACCAGCATGCCATCGCGCGGCAATTTGAGCGGCGATATGGGGTATCGGATGGCCTTGGACCCCATAAACTCCCGAGTCATGCCGCTCCTCCCAACTCGCCAGTCTCGATGTGTCCCGAAAGAATCGCGGAGACCGTCGTCGCCTGAAACCGCGTTTTCATCCCCGCCATGTAAGTTGCCAGCCGCAAGGCAACACCCTCCTCCGCTTCGGCAGGAACAACGCGTGCCTGAAGTGTGGCAGCGAGGCGGGCGAGCGGCGCCTGGGAATCCTCGAGCGCCGCGTCATAGGCGGCGACGCGCTCGTAGAAAATTCCGGCCAGCTTGCGCATGCGCTTTGGAACCGAGGGATCGCCCACTCCCAGTTCGCGGATCGACTGCTCGACATCGGTGATGAAACGGTCGACGACATCCTGCGCGATCGCCTGCAGCGCAGGCTCTTCCCGGCAACGCTGGAGAAACAGGAAGACATGGATCGACAAGGCGTCGAACCGTCCCATCACGGTATCCGGAACGCCGTGCTCCAGATAAAGCTCGGGGCCGCGGGCAAGCGCCACCAGTTCGCCATAGAGACGCTCAACGACTTCGCGATTACGATGGTTGGTTTTCAGTCGAGCGAACATGGCTGGGTCCGATGCGTTTCGGGCGATATCACCGGGGCGGGTGCCACAGCGCCGAGCCGATTGCAACGCCGCCGTAGGTGCTTTACCTAGTCCGACCGGCTTGGTTTGAAAGGCGGTGGAGGAGACCGCCGTGCCGTCGCGGCGCGTTGGAAATCGCCGTTATGCAGCGCAGCCTGCGGGACGCGACGTCAATGGCCTCAAGGAGAATGATCAGCGTGAATTCATCCGTCCGCCTGAAGCGATCGATGCTCGCCTCCGCCGCCGTCGCGGCGGTTCTTGCCCTGTCCGCGTGCTCGACCAGCGAAGTCCTGAACCAGGGCTACGTCGTCGACGAAAAAAGCCTTGAGCTGGTTCCGGTCGACTCCAGCCGCGAGCAGGTGCTTCTGGCTCTCGGCTCGCCATCGACGACGGCGACGTTCGATAACGAGGTGTTCTATTACATCTCCCAGAAGCGCGTTCGCCCGGTGGCGTTCATGCAGCCCCAACTGGTCGACCAGAAGGTGCTGGCGGTCTACTTCAATGCGGACGGACGCGTCGAGCGGATCGCCAATTACGGCCTGCAGAACGGCCAGCTCTTCGACTTCATCTCGCGCACGACGACGACAGGTGGCAAGGATAAAACCTTCCTCGGCCAGATCCTGACCGATACCGGAAGTGGTGGGCGCGGTATCCGCCTCTGACCTGAGCCGGACAGTCGGCCGGAGCCGGACAATCGACATGAAAAGAGCCCCGCGAGCGATCTCGCGGGGCTCTTTCGTTTTCGCGACTCCCCGCGAGATCAGCTGTGGGCGAGGACCGCCAAAAGCAGCAGCGCGACGATATTGGTGATCTTGATCGCCGGATTGACCGCCGGGCCGGCCGTATCCTTGTAGGGATCGCCGACCGTGTCACCGGTAACCGACGCCTTGTGGGCCTCCGATCCCTTCATATGCTTGGTGCCGGAGGCATCGACGAAACCATCCTCAAAGGATTTTTTCGCATTGTCCCAGGCGCCGCCGCCGGACGTCATAGAGATGGCGACGAAAATGCCGGTGACGATGACGCCGAGCAACATCCCCCCCACCGCCGAGAAGGCCTGGCTCTTGTCGGCGATCAACAGGACGCCGAAATAGACGACGATCGGCGCCAGAACCGGCAACAGTGACGGCACGATCATCTCCTTGATCGCCGCGCGGGTCAGAAGGTCGACCGCCCTTGCATAGTCGGGCCGCTCGGTGCCGGCCATGATGCCCGGCTTCTCGCGGAATTGTCGGCGAACCTCCTCGACCACCGAACTCGCTGCGCGCCCGACCGCCGTCATCGCGATGCCGCCGAAGAGAAACGGAATCAGCCCGCCGAGAAACAGGCCGACGACGACGAAGGGGTTGGTGAGCGCGAAATCAGGCTCGACCCCTTGGAAATATTCGAAGCCCTGCCCTGCGTTGGCCTGCTGGATAAAATATTGCAGGTCGTAGTTGTACGCGGCGAACAGCACCAAGGCGCCGAGACCGGCCGAGCCAATCGCATAGCCCTTGGTGACCGCCTTGGTCGTGTTGCCGACCGCGTCGAGCGCATCGGTCGAACGGCGAACATCGGCGGGCAGACCCGCCATTTCCGCGATGCCGCCCGCGTTGTCCGTCACCGGCCCGAACGCGTCGAGGGCGACGATCATGCCGGCGATGCCGAGCATGGCGGTCACGGCGATCGCGGTCCCGTAAAGGCCCGCGAGTTGGTAGGTCGAGATGATGCCGGCGACGATGACGATCGTCGGCAGCGCCGTTGCCTCGAGCGACACCGCGAGACCCTGGATGACGTTGGTTCCGTGACCCGACACGGATGCCTCGCTGATTGAACGGACGGGGCGGAAGCCGATCCCGGTATAAAATTCCGTAATCCAGACGATCAGCCCGGTGACCACGAGACCGATGATGCCGCTGAAGAAAAGGTTCAGGCCGTTGATCGTCACGCCATCCGTGGACTGGCCGATGTCGCCGAAGCCAATCGTGGCCCAGGTCGCGATCGCGAGGCCCACGATCGACAGCAGCGTCGTCGCCCACAGGCCCTTGTACAGGGCGCCCATGATCGAGCCGTTCGAGCCAAGCCGAACAAAGAACGTGCCGATGATCGACGTGATGATGCAGGCGCCGCCGATCGCCAGCGGATATGCCATCACGCTTTCGATGATGTCGGAGCCGGCAAAGAAGATCGCGCCGAGCACCATCGTCGCGACGATGGTCACCGCGTAGGTCTCGAAGAGATCGGCCGCCATGCCGGCGCAGTCGCCGACATTGTCGCCGACATTGTCGGCGATGGTGGCAGGATTGCGCGGGTCGTCCTCGGGAATGCCGGCTTCCACCTTGCCGACGAGATCACCGCCGACGTCGGCGCCCTTGGTAAAGATGCCGCCGCCCAGACGGGCGAAGATGGAGATCAGCGATGCGCCGAAGCCGAGCGAGACGAGCGCGTCGATCACGGTGCGGTCCGAGGCCGCGAAACCGAATTGCGTGGTGAGAAGGAGAAAATAGACGGTGACGCCAAGCAACGCCAGTCCGGCCACGAGCATCCCCGTGATCGCCCCCGACTTAAAGGCAATACCGAGACCGAGGCTGAGCGAGCGCGAGCACGCCTGGGCGGTCCGGACGTTGGCGCGCACCGACACGTTCATGCCGATGAAGCCGGCGAGACCTGACAAGACTGCGCCGATGAGGAAACCGCCCGCGGCATAGGCCGACAGGAGGAACCAGGTGATGGCAGCAACAACCGCGCCGACGATCGCGATGGTGGTGTACTGGCGCAAAAGATAGGCTTGGGCGCCTTCCCGAATCGCACCGGCGATCTCCTGCATTCGCGCCGAGCCCTGATCGGCCGCCATGACTGATCGGGTGGCCCAAATCGCGTAGACGATCGCCAGTAGCCCGCACAGAGCCACAATAATTAAGATTGTCGGCATGCTGTTCCCTCACTCCTCGCCAGATACGTGTCCGGCGATTTCCCCAATTTTCCCGACGAGAACGAATTTCATTCCCCATCCCGCAAGGCGACCGGGAGGTTATAGAAGGGCCGGATGCCGTCAAGCGCCCAGATTGGTCGGATGGGCGAATTTACCCTTGCGGCTGCGTCCGCGGCGCGAAGCGCGACTGCACGACCAATGCCACGAGACATAGCGCCACGATTGGGAAGATGACGACATTCATCGTCTCCCAGCCCGCGGCTACGAAGGTCCGCCCCGACATGAAGGACGCGAAGGCGACGGTGGAAAACAGCAGGAAATCGTGCAGCCCTTGCGTCTTGTTCTTTTCCGACGGCCGGTAGGTCTCCGCGACCATCGCCGTTGCCCCGATAAATCCGAAATTCCAGCCGAGGCCAAGCAGCGCGAGACCGACCCAGAAGTTCCAGACCGCGAGACCGGACATGAAAATGCCGCCACTCACCGCAAGCAGCAAAAGCCCGGTCGCCACGATGACCTGTTTTCCGAACCGAGCGATCAGGCGGCCGGTGAAGAAGCTCGGACCGAACATCGCAAGGACGTGCCACTGAATGCCTAAAACGGCCACGTCCTTGGTGAGTCCGCAGCCGACGATCGCCAGCGGCGCGCCGGTCATGACGAAGCTCATCACCCCGTACGTGCCGACGCCACACAGCAGCGCAACCAGGAAACGCGGCTGTGCGACGATCTCGGACAACGGCCGCGCCGGCATCGCATCGTCCGGATGGGTCTCCTCCGGGCCGTCGGGAATTCGCAGAAATGTCAGGACGCCGGCACCGAGGATACCGAGGATGATGACTCCAACAAACGCTCCGGCGAAATCGACCGGCAGAAAGAGGCCGTCCGTCAGCCGCACGGTCTGCGGTCCGATGACGGCGGCCAGGATGCCCCCGGCCAGCACAATCCCGATGGCCCGCGGTTGATACAACCTGGAGGCGCCGTCGGTCGCGGCAAAGCGATATTGCTGGGTGAACGAGCCGCCGACGCCGACCAACATCAAGGCCAGCGCGAAGAGCCAGAAACTGCCGCCGAACAAGGCAAGGGTCGCGACCAAACCGCCGGTGGACGTCACCAGCGCCCCCGAAACGAAACCGAGCCGCCGTCCGACTGCCCGCATCAGCGCCGCCGCCGGCAAGGCCCCAATTGCGATGCCGAGATTGAATCCGGTCACCGGGAGCGTCGCCATCGACTTGTCTTCGAGGAGCAGCCACGCACCGGCGAGACCGCCGATCGAGATCACGACCGGCGCGGCGCCTCCGACCAGAGCCTGCGCGCCCGCCAGAATGAAGGCGTTGCGGCGCACGGCCCGTTCACCGAGCGAAAGGGGCGCCGCGTTCTCCATCAAACCTTAGCGTCCTTCGCGTCCTTCGCGTCCTTGGCGTCTTTGCCTCGGCCCTCGCCGCGTTCGGCGCGCGCGACGCGGTCGAGCACCGCATTGACCAGCCCCGGTTCGTCGTCGTTGTAGAACGCCTTGGCGACGTCGACATATTCGGAAACGATCACGGCGACCGGAACGTCCTTGCGATTGGTCAATTCGTAGGCCCCGGCCCGCAGGATCGCCCGCAGGGTGGTGTCGATGCGCGATAGCGGCCAATCCGTAGGCAACGAGGCGTGGATGCGCGGATCGATGACTTTTTGGGTCCGCACGACGCCGGAGACGACATCGCGGAACCAGGCCGCATCGGCGTCGCGATAGATCTCTCCGTCGATCTCCTGGCCGAGCCGGAAACCCTCATATTCCGCTACCGTCTCCAGCAGGCCGGTACCGCCCACATCCATCTGGTAGAGCGCCTGTACGGCGGCGAGTCGTGCCGCGCCCCGCTTATTGGCGGGCTTGACAACGCGAGGCTGTGGCTCAGTCCCGGCCATGATCTCAGGCCCCCAACCGATCGCGGAGCGCGATCATCTGCAGCGCCGCGCGGGCGGCCGCGCCGCCCTTGTCCTTGCAGCGCCGGTCGGCGCGATCGAGCGCCTGCGCCTCGTTCTCGACGGTCAGGATGCCATTGCCGATCGCGACGGTCTCGTCGATCGACAGCGCCATCAGGCCCCGCGACGACTCGTTGGCGACGAGTTCGAAATGATAGGTCTCGCCGCGGATGACACATCCGAGCACGATGAACCCGTCATAATCGGCCCTTCCCTCGTCCGCGCCGGCGAGAGCGAACCCGACGGCCGCGGGCGCTTCCAGCGCGCCCGGCACGGTAACGACATCGAAGGTCGCGCCAGCTTTGTCGAGTTCGGCCTTGGCCCCTTCGATCAGCAAATCGGCGATGTGCTCATAGAACCTGGCCTCGACGACGAGGAGATGCGGCTTGGATGCCATGGGTGTTCCTTCCTGGCGGTCGAGTATTCCGGCAGACGGGGGCGCGGCGCGGGCGACGTTTCGCCGCAGTGAGATCGCGTGGTTCCGTTGTGGTGACCGGTCGGCGCTTCTTAGAAATTCCCGGCAGCGAACCCCGCCGCTAGGATGCGGTCGAGTTAGCGCCGAACAGGCGCTCGGCATAGCGCGCAATCTGATCGACCTCAAGATTGATGCTGTCGCCCTGGCGGCGGTCACCCCAGGTCGTGACCTCCAACGAATGGCGTATGAGGAGAACGTCGAAGCGATCGTCGGCAACGGAATTGACCGTCAGCGACGTGCCATCGAGACAGACCGATCCCTTTCTGGCGATGTATCGCTTCAGATCCTGGGGCGCGCGCAAGCGGAACCGGACCGCCTCGCCCTCCTCCTCGACGGCGAAAATTTCCGCCAGACCATCGATGTGTCCGGAGACCAGATGGCCCCCGATTTCATCGCCGATTCTCAGCGAGCGCTCCAGATTGATGGCCGTGCCCTCTGCCCACTGCCCGGCGGTGGTCAGGCGCAACGCCTCCTCCCAAGCCTCGACTTCAAACCAGCCGTCATTCGAGGTCTCGCCGGATAGAGCCGTTACGGTAAGACAAACTCCCGAACAGGCGATCGAGGCGCCAATGGCGATCGACGCCGTCTCGTAAGCGGTCGCGATTCGGAAGCGGCGTCCCGAATCAAGTCGTTCGACGTGGTCGATCCGGCCTATATCCGTGACGATTCCGGTGAACATCAGGCTTCCCTCCGGGCGAACTCGAACGCGTGGTCGGCGCCGAAGCGATACTGTCGGACCAAGCGAAAACGTCGCCGCGCGGCCGCGACATCGATCGGGCTCGCGATACCGTCTTCGCCGATGACGACCTCGCCCCGCAAAAGCACAAACCGATCGACGAGGTCCTCGTAGAGGAAAGCTGCAGCGGTCTCCGCTCCACCCTCGACCAGAACGCTCGACATGCCCCTGGCAGCGAGATCCTCGAGAAGTTCGGGGAGTGCGATCCGGCCGGTGTGCGGATCGGCTTCACAGGCGACGAAACCGACGCCGGCCGCAGCCAGCGCCGCGCGCTTATTCGGGTCCGCATCGGCGAAGCTGGCGATCTGCGTCGGCGTTTCCCTCGCGGTCCGCACGACGGACATCTCAGCTGTCGTGCGCAATCGCGGATCGAGCACGATTCGGGTTGGCGAACGGTCGGCGAGCCCAGGCAACCGGCAATCGAGGCGCGGATCGTCATCGAGAACGGTCCCCGCCCCGACCAGGATGGCGTCGTGTCGTGTACGTGCCAAATGGGTCTGGGCATTGGCGGTCGGACCGGTGATCTTGACCTGTCCCTGCCCTTTCAATCCAAGTTTTCCGTCCGCCGAGAGCGCCAGCTTCAGAGTCACTTCCGGGCGTTTCCTGCGATGCCGGTTGAGATATCCGGAGATCGTCTCCGCCGCTTCGTCCGCCATCAGCCGGCTTGTGACGGCCAGGCCGGCGGCCGCGAGAATTGCGTGCCCCTTGCCGTCGACCCGCGAATCGGGATCGGCCACGGCCGAGACCACCCGTGCGATGCCCGCCGCGATCAAAGCTTCCGCGCAAGGCGGTGTCCGCCCATGATGGGCGCAGGGCTCGAGCGTGACATAGGCGGTCGCTCCCTTAGCCAGTGCTCCTGCTTCGGCCAGCGCCACCGGCTCGGCATGCGGCCGTCCACCGACCGCGGTGACACCGCGCCCGACAATTCGCGGGCCATCGCCGTCGTCGCGAACGATCAGGGTCGCGACGGAGGGATTGGTCGCGGTCCGCCCGACATTGCGCATCGCATAGCGAATGGCGGCGGCCATGAAGCGGTGATCCGCGGCAGTGGCCGCCCTCCCCGCCGACAGCTCGATTGGCGCTGCCGCAGTCATCGGCCGAGCCTGATCCGATCGACGGTCATTGGGGCTCCCCGGCTTTACCCGCCGGATCCGCACGGGCCAATTCGCCGATCAACGACTGGAAATCCTTGGCCTCGCGGAAATCACGGTAGACCGATGCGAAACGGACATAGGCGACGTCGTCGAGCTCCTTCAACGCTTCCATCACCATCTCTCCGATCGTATCGGACGGAATATCCTGCTCCCCGGACTGTTCGAGACGACGCACGATTCCCGAGATCAAGCGTTCGATTCGCTCCGGTTCGACGGGTCGCTTGCGCAACGCCACCTCGATCGATCGGGCCAGCTTGTCTCGATCGAACGGAACTTTCTTGCCCGACTTCTTCAGGACTTGAAGCTCGCGGAGCTGGATGCGTTCGAAGGTGGTGAAGCGACCGTTGCAATCGGGGCAGACGCGCCGGCGGCGGATCGCGCCGCCGTCTTCGGCCGGCCGCGAATCCTTGACCTGACTATCCTGCGAGCCGCAATAGGGGCAGCGCATGGGCCCTCGTTACTTGTAACGGCGTCCAGTCTCTGCCGCCGGACGCCCGATGAAATTCGATGGGTTCTGGATCCGCGGGCGCGCGAGCCTCAGAGGTTCGGGTAGATCGGAAAGCGATCGGTCAATGCGATGACCCTGTCCTTCACCGCCGCCTCGACCGCCGCGTTGCCCTCCTCGGAATTGGCGCTCGCCAAACCGTCCAGCACCTCGACGATCATCCGGCCAACCTCACGGAACTCCTGCGCGCCAAAGCCACGGCTGGTTGCCGCCGGCGTACCCAAACGAACGCCGGAGGTGATCGTCGGCTTCTGCGGATCGTTCGGGACGCCGTTCTTGTTGCAGGTGATGTTGGCCCGGCCCAGCGCCCGCTCGGAATCCTTGCCGGTTAGGTTCTTGGGGCGTAGGTCGACGAGCATCAAATGCGTGTCGGTTCCGCCGGAAACGATGTCGACACCGCCCTCGCGCAACGTCTCGGCAAGGGCCTTGGCGTTGTCCGCCACCGCCTTGATGTAGGACTTGTACTCCGGCGTCAGAGCCTCCCCGAAAGCCACCGCCTTGCCGGCGATCACATGCATCAGGGGGCCACCCTGCAGGCCAGGGAAGATCGCTGAATTGATTTTCTTGGCGATCGCCTCGTCATTGGTCACCACGATGCCGCCGCGCGGACCGCGCAGGGTCTTGTGGGTCGTGGAGGTGGCGACATGGGCATGCGGGAACGGGCTCGGGTGCTGGCCGCCGGCAACGAGGCCAGCGAAATGCGCCATGTCGACCCATAGATAGGCCCCCACCTTGTCGGCGATGGCGCGGAAGCGCGCGAAGTCGATGCGGCGGGAATAGGCCGAACCGCCGGCGACGATGACCGCCGGCTTGTGCTCGGTCGCGAGAGCCTCGACCTGTTCGTAATCGATCATGCCAGTGTCGAGATCGAGACCGTACTGGACGGCATTGAACCAGCGCCCCGACAGATTGGGCTTGGCGCCGTGGGTGAGGTGACCGCCCGCGTCCAGACTCATTCCGAGCAGCGTGTCGCCGGGCTTCGACAGCGCCAACAACACAGCCTGGTTGGCTTGGCTGCCGGAATTCGGCTGGACGTTCGCGTAGGCGCAACCGAACAGCTGCTTGGCGCGCTCGATCGCGAGATCCTCGACGATGTCGACGAATTCGCAGCCGCCATAATAGCGCCGCCCCGGATAACCCTCGGCGTATTTGTTGGTCAGGACCGAGCCCTGGGCCTCAAGAACCGCACGCGAGACGATGTTTTCCGACGCGATCAGCTCGATCTCGTGCTGCTGGCGAGAGAGTTCCTGGCGGACGGCGCCAGCCACATCCGGATCCCGTTCCGCCAGTGTCGCGGTGAAGAAGTCCTCGAAATCAGACGGGGCAACGGCGCCGGAAACCTGGCTCATTCGTGTTCTCTCCTGATCGGCAAGGCAGGCGCGCGCCGCCTTTGAAATGTCCGGTCTGGCCATATCACAGCCGTTACGCCAGACCAATGCGCCAACAAACAACGCAAACGGGCCGGAGACTGTCGCCCCCGGCCCGAAAAATACGTCACTCATCTACGTCTGGAGCGTGGCTTGGGGTCAGTAGCCGTCCTCGCCCCGGGCGTAGGGGTTCTGCTCGTTGGCGGCGTAGGCAGTCGCATTGACATCAGTCATCGCGAGCTGCTGCGCCCCGTCCCGCTGATAGATGTCGTCGCGGAACTGCACCACAGACGGATCGGTCGCCCAGGCGGTGAAATAGCTGAAATAGACCGGGATGGTCGTGGTCAGGTTGATATCCTCGCGCTGGCGCGATGCGATCACCTGTTCGATGCGCTGGCGATCCCAGCCCGGCACGTCGCGGGCGATCCAGACGATCAGATCGCGGACGTTCTGCACCCGCACGCAACCGGAGGATTCGAAGCGCAGCAGTTCGGAAAACAGGCTCTGTTGCGGCGTGTCGTGCATGTAGACAGCGTGCGGGTTCGGGAAGTTGATCTTCACCGAGGCCATCGCGTTGATCTTGCCTGGATCCTGACGGAGCAGATATTTCACCGCCTCGTCGGTATTCCAGTCGATCGACTGTGGCGGAATCTCGTTGCCGCTGCCGTCGAAGATCCGGATGCTGTTGCGCTCCAGATAGGTCGGATCCTTCTGCATCAGCGGAATGATGTCCCGGCGAACGATCGAAGCCGGCGCGTGCCAATACGGGTTGAGGTTCAAATTGGTGATCTTGGAATTCAGGATCGGGGTCTGACGATCGACCTTGCCGACGATGGCGGTATGGCGCTGGACCACTTGGCCGTTCTCGACCGCCTCGATCGAAGCAGCCGGAATGTTGACCATGACGAAGCGGTCGGCAAGCTCGCCAAGCTTTGACTCGATCCGCGTTATGTTCGTCTGCAACTGACCGAGACGCAGGTCGGCCGGGACGTTCATCGCCTTGTAGGTATAGGTCGAGGCGACCCCGTCGGCTGGCAGTCCGTGGCGCGCCTGGAAGCGCTTGACCGCCGCGTCGACATAGGTGTCGAAGGCCTGTGATGCACCGGCGCTGGCCGGCAGATCGCCGGAAATCGCAAGACGCTGGCGAAGCGCCACGACGGCGGGCGACTGGACACCGAGACGCATCGGCTGACCATCGGGTACCATCGGCCATCCGCCCATCTGGACGATTTGCTGGTAATTGGCCATAGCGGCCTGCATCGACGCGACTGTGTTGGACGACAGCGTGGGCGAGTTTGACGCGACCTGGCGGACATTGGTGCCGCGCGTGTCGAATTGATCGTCCCAATTGCCACGGCTTGGCGCCTGGAGGAGATCGCTGAGGGCATTCTGGGCCAGAACCGTGCCCGGCATCAACGCTGCGCTGGCCGCGGCCGTGCCGAGAACGAAATTCCGGCGCGTCAGGCGTTTTCCTTGAATCCGATCGGTTGCGTTGGCCATGAGTACCCCTCGTCAATCTGTTGGTTGCTCGCCGCGACCCGGTCATCCTTGTGAAGGGTGGCTTGCAGGTCGCCAAGCGCTGGCGCAGGGCGCCGCTCCCCTGCGTCATGTCGGGTAAGACATCGCAATATGGCCAAAGCGTGAAGCGCGGGCGATCGCGCGGCGGATAGGGACAATCTCCGACGGTGCAAGCTCCGCTATTCAGTCTGATTGTGCTATTCTGACCGCAACTCTGAGCCCTCGGGCTCATCAGGTGCCGGCTGGCGGGACGTCAGGCCGCAGAGTACGGCTGGTCGCCGTTACCTCTGTCGCCGCTGGCACATCGATCCATGGAGGACGTCATGTCGCTGATGATCAACGAGACCGCCCCTGACTTCGAGGCCGACACCACCGAGGGACCCATCAGGTTCCACGAATGGATCGGCGATTCCTGGTGCGTGCTGTTCTCGCATCCGAAAAACTTCACGCCCGTCTGCACCACCGAGCTTGGCTATATGGCGAGGATCAAGGGCGAATTCGATAAGCGCGACGTAAAGGTTATCGGCCTGAGCGTGGATCCCGTCGCCGAGCATGCCAAGTGGTCGGAGGACATCAAGGAGACGCAGGGCGTCGCACCCAATTATCCGATGATCGGCGATCCCAATCTAGCGGTCGCCAAGCTTTACGGAATGCTTCCGGCGAGCCTCACCGGGACGTCCGAAGGGCGCACGCCGGCGGACAACCAGACTGTGCGTAACGTCTTCGTCATCGGGCCGGACAAGAAGATCAAGCTGATCCTGGTCTATCCGATGAGCACGGGACGCAATTTCGACGAGGTGTTGCGGGTGATCGACTCGCTCCAATTGACCGCCGCGCACCGTGTCGCCACCCCGGCCAACTGGAAGCCCGGCGAAGATGTCATTATCGCCGGCTCAGTCTCGAACGAAGAGGCCGAGAAGATCTATCCGCAGGGCTGGAAGGCGCCCAAGCCCTACATGCGCATCGTGCCGCAGCCAAGGAGCTGAGCACCGTGTCAGCCGTCCCGCGACGGCGCCAATGCACCGTCTGCGATGGTCGAGCCACGTGCCGTCGGGATCAGAGGCGGTAGAGGATCTGATCGTTCCAGAAGCGATCGAGCCGTTGCAGCGACCGGTTCATCTTCTGGAATTCCTGCTCGTCGAGTCCGCCGACCTTGTCGATGGAGCCGATGTGGCGATCATAGAGTTCCGCGACGATCGCTGCGACGGCCATACCCGCTTCGGTGAGCGAAACGCGGACGGCGCGGCGGTCCACCCGCGACTTCTGATGATTGATGAAGCCGAGGTCGACCAGCTTCTTGAGATTGTAGGAGACGTTGGAGCCCAGATAGAAGCCCCGGCTGCGCAATTCTCCAGCGGTCAACGTGGAGTCGCCGATATTGAAGAGCAGCAACGCCTGCACGGCATTGATGTCGGTGCGGCCGTTGCGATCGAACTCGTCCTTGATGACATCCAGCAGCCGCCGATGCAGCCGCTCGACGAGTTGCAACGTCTCGAGATAAAGCGACTTCAGTTCGTTCTTCGCCGAGGGCTGCGTGGCGATTTCGCTCTTGATCTGCGCGTTCATAGTATTGCTCCGCTGTTGTCTTGATGGATGTTCTTTTCGACCCCATCTTGAGACCCAACTTACGCGACGCATCTAAAATTCGACTTAAACCGCAGGCTTAATGCAAGCTTACGATTGCCCGAACAATTTTTTTGCTTAACAAGACGTCTCTCGGCGGCTCAGTAGCCGCGGGCCAGCCGCCCCTCGCGCCACGCCATGAGACGCAGAACTCCCAGCAGGGACAGACCGGATGCATGAAATCCGAGCCGCAGTAGCTCGGAGCCGAAGAGCTCGGGAAAGCCGAGATACATCACTGCTTCGACGATCGCGATCAGGACCCAGACGACCGAACCCCAGCCGACCGTCATCCACAGCCCGATACCGGCGACCGGATAAAGCACCGCCAATGTCGGGGCCGCCATCTTCCACCAGATCGGCATCAGGTCGAAGCGCGCGAGGGGGCCCGCTTCAATGCCGACGAGCCGAATCCAGTAGCCGACACCTGCGACGAACATGACAACCGCCGACAAGCGGCAGAGCCAGGTCGTCAAGCTGCGATTCAGGCTCCTGGCCTTGTGTTGCGGCGCAAGTTCGATCGTCACATCTTGCCTTTCCCGGCCTGCTGGCCTGCGAACGCAACGCCGCCGCGATCGCCCTGGGAGAGCGGTCGACGATCGAAACCGATGACCAGGATTTTGCGGCATGCCTGTTCGTGGCCGGACCCTATGGTCGCTCGGGTGACCCCGTCAATCTTGAACTCCCGCCCCTGACGGCATAGGCAAATCCAAGTTGGCGCCTCGTGGGTCCTTATCCGCAGCACCAGGTGAGATACCGGCGCGTCCGATCGCGCGAGATCAAGTACGAACAAAGGACGGGCGTTCCATGAGTCAGCCAAGCGGTTCCCTTTCTTCGATAAGTGAACGTATCGACACCGTGACCGGCGGCATGAGAATGCGGCGGCTGCGGCAGGCGGATTGGTCCCGGCGCCTGGTTCGGGAAACCGCTATCGGAGTCGATGACCTGATTTGGCCGATTTTCGTGCGCAACGGGGACGGCGAGCCGCAAGCCGTGCCCTCGATGCCGGGCGTGTTCCGCTTCTCGGTGGAAGACTGCGTCGATGCCGCGCGCAAGGCCCGCGATCTCGGCATCCCGGTCGTCGCGCTGTTTCCTTATACCGACGCCTCGAAGCGCGACGAAAGCGGTTCGGAGGCGCTCAACCACGCCAATCTGGTCTGCACCGCAAGCCGAGCGATCAAGTCCGCCGTGCCCGAAGTTGGCATTCTTTGCGATGTCGCCCTCGATCCCTATACGAGTCACGGCCATGATGGTCTGCTCGAGGGCGAACGCATCCTCAACGACGAGACGGTGGACATGCTCTGTCGCCAGGCGGTCGTACAGGCGGAGGCCGGCTGCGACATCATTGGCCCCTCGGACATGATGGATGGCCGCGTCGCCTGCATCCGCGCGGCACTCGACGCGGCCGGCCATCGCGACACGCTGATCATGTCCTACGCGGCGAAATACGCCTCAGCCTTCTATGGGCCGTTTCGCGACGCGGTGGGTTCGGGTTCGATGCTCAAGGGCGACAAGCGAACCTATCAGATGGATTGCGGCAATTCCGACGAGGCGATTCGGGAGGCGGCGCAGGACATTGCCGAAGGCGCCGACATGATCATGGTCAAGCCGGGCATGCTCTATCTCGACATCGTCGCCCGGCTGGCGGGCGAACTCGGTGTGCCGACCTTCGCCTACCAGACGTCGGGCGAATACGCGATGATCGTGGCGGCGGCGCAGAATGGCTGGCTCGACGGCGACCGGGCGATGATGGAGAGCCTTGCCGCCTTCAAGCGGGCGGGCGCCGCCGGCGTGCTCAGCTATTTCTCGCCGAAGGTCGCCGACATGCTGCGCCGTCGCTGAGCCGTCCTTTGGGAAGGTGTCGGCACGTTGCGCCAACGCGTCACAGTCCCCATTTCAGCCTCACGCAACCAGGATGACAGAGGGCCAGCCGTGATGGACCGAACCGCAAACCCGTCGAACGATTTTTCGACCACTGATCTGGATCTGCCTCGCCTCTATGAAGGCGTGCGGACGCGACGAATTGCTTCGTTCGTCATCGACTATGCGCTGGTGCTTTTCCTGTCGGTTCCAGCCGCGATTTTGATCTTCCTGCTCGGCATCGTCACGCTGGGAATCGCCTGGGGCCTCTATGCGGTGCTGCTGCCGGTGATCGCCATCGTCTATATCGGCTTCACCATGGGCGGACACCGGCAGGCGACACCGGGCATGCGTTTTGCCGGCGTCCATGTCGCGCGCCTCGACGGCGAGCGTGTCGATCCTGCTGTCGCCGTTCTTCACGGCGTTCTGTTCTGGGCCTCGGCCTCGATCCTGACCCCGCTCGTTCTGCTGGTCAGCCTGTTCACCGCTCGCAAGCAGCTACTGCACGATCTTCTGCTGGGTACGGTCGTCGTTCGCGATCGCTGATCCCGCACTCGTAGCGGCCACCCCGGCGGCAATGTCCGGCAGGCAGCGCCAGCACGGGTGGCGGCCTGAATTCGCGTCCGGTGATCGTCGCCCAACGATGAGCGGGATAGACGCAGGTTGCCAACAAGGGGGCGGAGAACGATAAGGTTCCGCGGTCAACGGAACGCGGCGCCACATGGATTCGATACACGTCTGGGCCACCTATCTCCTCATTCTGGCGAGCGTGATCGGCTATGCTTGGGAGCGATGGCCGATCGAAGCCGTCGCAGCGGCCTCGCTCAGCGCCTTCCTGCTTCTCTTTGCGGTCGCGCCATACCGGGATGCCGCGGGCTTTGCGGTCACGAGCGGCGACCTGCTTTCGGGATTTTCCAATCCGGCGTTGATCACGGTGTTGGCGCTGCTGATTGTCGGACAAGGGCTTTTCGCCACCGACGCGATGGCGCGACCGACGCAGTGGCTGACCCGAATTGGGGGTACCGTCGGCGGGCGCGCCACCGCGGTGGTGCTGCTCAGCGCGGCCTTGCTGTCCGCATTCCTCAACAACACCCCCGTCGTCGTCATCTTCATCCCGATCCTGACGATGCTTGCGACCCAGCGTGGTATCCCGCCGGCCCATGTCTTCATGCCGTTGTCCTTCCTGTCGATTCTCGGCGGTATGACGACGCTGATCGGTTCGTCCACCAATCTGCTGGTCGCAGGCGTTGCCGCCCGTTCCGGCATCGAGATCGGCTTCTTCGACATCACCGTGCCGGGGCTTGCGATCGCTGTCGTCGGCGGAATTTACGTGATCGGGTTCATGCCGCGCATTCTCACGCCGCGCCAGGGATCGGAAGGCCGCGTGGCGGATTCGGGCGGCAAGCAGTTCCTCGGCGAAATCGATATTACCGAAGGCCACGCCTTCGAGTGGCTCACAGCGAGAGCGGGCCTCTTCCCCGGTCTCGGCGATCTGATGCCGCGCATGATCCTGCGCGGCGAACGAACGATCCTGCCACCCTTCGACGACATCACGCTGGCGGTCGGCGACCGCCTGATCGTGACGGCGACCCGGCGCGCTTTTTCCAAGGCGCTGTCCACAGGCAATCTGACGGTCAAGGCGCTGGATCCCTCGGCGGAAACCCTGGGCGACCAGACCAACAAGATCGGCCCCGACATGGTGATGGCCGAGGCCGTGGTCGCACCGGGCTCGCGCTATGCCGGCCGCACGATGCAATATTCGGGTCTGCGCACCCAGTTCGGCATCACGCTCTTCGGCTTGCAGCGCAAGAGCCGTATGGCGCGCTCCGCGCTGTCGGAAATCAGGCTGGAGCCCGGCGACACCTTGCTGCTTTGCGGACAGGCAAGCGCGATCGCGAAGTTGAAGGGCAACCACGACCTGCTGCTGCTGGAATATTCCGCCCAGACGATTCCGCAAAGCGCCAAGGCGGGCCTTGCCGCCTCCATCTTCTTCGCCATCGTTCTCATGGCGGCGACCGGCGCCCTTCCCATCGAGGTGCTCGCCGTCGTCGGCGCCCTCCTAATGGTCGCCACCGGGTGCCTGACGGTCGGCGAAGCGGCGCGCGCGTTCGATCGATCGATATTCATGTTGATCGGCGCCTCGATCGCCGCTGCGGTGGCGCTCGAACGGACGGGCGGCGCCGCAATGATCGCAGAGACCGCCATGACGGCGCTGGCTGGCTTATCCACCGCGGCGATCCTATCGGGACTGTTCCTGGTGATCGCGATCATGACGAATGTGCTATCAAACAACGCCACCGCCGTTCTATTCACGCCGATCGCGCTCGACCTGTCGCGGCGACTGGGAACCTCGCCGGAAGCGTTTCTCGCCTGCGTCATTTTCGCAGCCAACGCGTCCTTCGCAACGCCGATCGGCTATCAGACCAACTTGCTGATCATGGGGCCGGGGCGCTATCGCTTCATCGACTTCGCCAAAGCCGGTGTTCCCCTTGTGATCCTCGTGTGGTTAACATTCTCGATCGTGGCACCGTGGTATTATGGACTATGAGGGGGGCGCGACGGCAGTGACAGTTCATCATCCGCAAACGCCGCAGTTCTTTCTCACCTCGCCCTCCCCCTGCCCGTATCTCAGAGGTCAGTCCGAGCGGAAGGTCTTCACGCACCTCGTCGGCGAGCGCGCCCCGGGCCTGCTCGATCTCCTGAGCCAGGGCGGGTTCCGGCGCAGCCAGAACATCGCTTACAGGCCTGCCTGCGAATCGTGTCGGGCCTGCATTTCCGTCCGCATACTGGTCGACGAGTTCAAGCCGAGCCGCTCGATGCGCCGGATCATGGCCCGCAATCGGGATCTGGTCGGCCGGATGGGTGTGCCGGCTCCATCAAGCGAACAGTACTCGCTGTTCCGCCGCTATCTCGAAGACCGGCATACCCATGGCGGGATGTCGGAGATGAGCGTCCTGGACTACGCCATGATGGTCGAGGACAGCCAGGTCGATACGCGTCTCATCCAATATCGCCTGCGGGGACCGGATTCGTTCTTCAGCGACCAATCGGATTGCGACCTTGTCGGCGTCGCGCTGAGCGACGTGATGGGGGATGGAATGTCGATGGTCTACTCGTTCTTCGAGCCGGGGCAGAGAGCCCGAAGCCTGGGGACCTACATGATCCTCGACCATATCGAGCAGACCAGGAAGCTGGGCCTGCCCTATCTCTATCTCGGCTATTGGGTGAACGGCTCGTCGAAGATGGACTACAAGATCCGGTTTCAGCCGCAGGAGCACCTGATGCCGAAGGGCTGGGAGCGCTACGAGGGCTGAGCGACGCGTCGTTGCGCGCGCCTTTCCCGCCGCGGTGTTTCACCGTCGCCTGCGATGATGCTAAGGCGAAGCATATCAGCAGTTTTCGCCAGCGCCGCTCACTTATCCCGATCTGTCCATAACGGAATTTTATGTCTGTCCCGCCGCAAGCGAGCGAGTCGTCGCCGTCGTCATCCTACGCGCAGGGCCTCGCCCTTGTCGGTTTCGGCGGCTTCGTCCTCTCTTTCGACATTCCGCTCATTCGGCTGTCGGAGAGCGCCTTCTGGACCGTCCTGCTAGTACGCGGCGCCCTCACCTGTCTGGCGGCGGTGCTGATCTGGCGCATAGACCGCTCGCTGTTTCCGAGCAGCCGGAAGCTGATCGCCGGGCGCGCCGGGCTTATTGTCACGGGCATCTATTCCCTCGCGGCCGCGACCTTCGTCTTTTCGGTTTTCAACACCAGCGCCGGCAACGTCGTCTTCATCCTTGCCTTCAATCCGATGTTCTCGGCGCTGCTGTCCTGGCGGATGGTCGGCGAGCGGCCGTCGACAGCGACCCTCCTGGCCATCCCAGCAACGCTCTTCGGCGTTCTACTGATCATCGGAGCCGGCTTCGAGACCGGCAACTGGATGGGCGACTTGGCCGCGCTCGCCACCGCCTTCCTCATCGCCCTCGCCATCACCCTTGCCCGGCGCAGCCGAACCGACATGCGTTACGCCGCGGCGCTTGGCGCCTTCCTGCCGGCGCTGATCGCCGCTCCCTTCGTCGCCGTCGAGGGCATCCATTCCGAGGCGATTGGGTGGCTCGCCCTTAACGGCGCGGTGATCATTCCCATCGCGTTGATCTGCCTGGCGCTCGGGCCGATGTTCGTGCCGGCGCCCATCGTGTCGATGGCATATCTGGTGGAAACCGTGCTCGCGCCCGTCTGGGTCTGGATGGTGTTCAGCGAGCGGTCGACGGATCTGGCGCTTGTCGGCGGCATCGTCGTCGTCGGAACGCTCGTGGTGCACTCTCTCGTCGAGCTCGGTCGCGCGCGGCGCTCCCGGCGGCCGCGTATCGCGGTCGCATCCCGCCACGTGTGACGGGAGCGACAAGCGCTCACCCGGCCATCGATCGAGCCGACGCGATGCGCGGCGAGTTCAGCCTTCGAACTTGTTGGTCTTCGGAAAGCCCTTCGGCACCAGGCGGCCGGCCTGCGCCCGGTCACCGCGCCATTCCAGGAGTTCGGCTTCGGAGCGGGTAAACATCCGGCCGGCGGAATCCGACCAGACCAGACCGCCCGCCATCCCGAAGACCTTGGCGTCCGAGACCCCACCATCCTTGTAACGCTGCAGGCGCACGCCCTTGCCGCGCGCCATCTGCGCCACCTGCGCCAGCGGGAAGACCAGCAGTTTTCGATTCTCACCAACGATCGCGACGTGGTCGCCCTCGTCGACCGTCGGCGCGAGCGCCAACGCGGTCTTGCCGGACAGATTCATCAGTTGCTTGCCCTTGCGCGTCGCCGACAGCATATCGGCCTCCGCAACGATGAAGCCATTGCCGTCGGACGAGACCAGCAGACGACGGCGGTCCGGATCGGACACGAAGGCGATAGCGATGTCCTGCTCGTCGTCGAAGTCGAAGGCGAGACGAATCGGCTCGCCCTGCCCGCGCCCGCCCGGCAGCTTGTCGGCGCCGAGCGTGAACGCCCGACCGCCCGTCGACAGAAATACCAACTTGTCGGTCGTCATGGCATGGAAGGCGAGCTTCAGGCCATCGCCTTCCTTGAAGGTCAATGTCGAGAAATCCGCGAGATGCCCGCGCATGCCGCGTAGGAAGCCCTTTTTGGACAGAACGAGGGTCACCGGCTCCTTCTCGATCAGCGCGACGGCGATGTCGTCGAGAGCCCGGTTGGGCGCGTCGGCGAAGAGCGTGCGGCGGCGTCCGAGTTTGGTCTTCTTGGAATAGGTTTCGCGGACTTCGCGAATCTCGCCGGCAACCGACGACCATTGTTGATCGTCGGAGGCGAGCAGCGCTTCCTTTTCGGCTTTCTCTTCCGTGAGCCGATCGAACTCGCGTCTGAGCTCGAATTCCTCCAGCTTGCGCAAGGAGCGAAGGCGCATGTTGAGGATCGCCTCGGCCTGCACGTCGGTCAATTCGAAGGTCTGGATCAGCACCGCCTTCGGCTCGTCCTCCTCGCGGATGATCCGGATCACCTCGTCGAGGTTGAGAAAGGCGATCAGATAGCCGGCCAGGACCTCCAGCCGCCGCTCGATCTGCCCGAGCCGATAACGCGCCCGACGTACCAGCACCTCGCGCTGATGGGCGAGCCACTCGCTCAGCACGTCCTTGAGCGACATGACCTTCGGCACCTTGCCGCCGGACAGGACGTTCATGTTCAGCGAGATGCGCGATTCCAGATCGGTCAGCCGGAACAGCGATTCCATCAAGAGTTCCGGATCGACGGTCCGGCTCTTCGGCTCGATGACGACGCGCACGTCCTCGGCCGATTCGTCGCGGATGTCGGCGAGCAGCGGCAATTTGCGCGCTTGCAGCAGTTCGGCGATCTTTTCGATCAGCCGCGACTTCTGCACCTGATACGGGATTTCGGTAACGACAACGACATAGGCGCCGCGACCCTGGTCCTCGGTCTCCCAACGGGCCCGGACGCGGAACGAGCCGCGGCCGCTGTCGTAGGCTTCGCGGATCTGCGCATGGTTGTCGACGATGACGCCGCCGGTCGGGAAATCCGGCCCCTGCACGAAACGCAGCAACGCATCGGTCGAGGCGTCCGGGTTTTCGATCAGCTTGAGCGCGGCGTCGCAGAGTTCGGCGGCGTTGTGCGGCGGAATCGACGTCGCCATCCCGACCGCGATTCCCGACGAGCCGTTGGCCAAGAGATTGGGGAACGCGCCCGGCAGGACGATCGGCTCCTGATCCTCCTCGTTATAGGTCGCGCGAAAATCGACCGCGTCCTCGTCGAGGCCCCGCAGGAGCAGCGTCGCAACGTCGGTCATGCGTGCTTCGGTGTAGCGCATGGCCGCCGGGCTATCGCCGTCGACATTGCCGAAATTACCCTGACCGTCGATCAGCGGATAGCGGATGGCGAAGTCCTGGCTCAGCCGCACCAGCGCATCATAGATCGACGCGTCGCCATGGGGGTGGAACTTGCCCATCACGTCGCCGACGATGCGGGCGCATTTCTTGTAGCCTTGGCCCGGATCGAGCCGCAGAACGCGCATGGCATGGACGATGCGCCGATGGACGGGCTTCAGGCCATCGCGCACATCGGGCAGCGCCCGCCCCATGATCGTCGACAGCGCATAGGCGAGGTAACGCTCCTCGAGTGCCGCCTTCAGGTCGATCGCTTCGATGTTGCCGCCGCCCGACGGCGGCTCTACAGCCTTGCCCATGCGGCTGGTCTAGGACAGGACTGCGACCGGAACAACTCCGGAACGTGGTTATTCAAGGATTTGTAGGCGCCTAGGCGAGCGCCTTTACTCTAATTCCGTCGCTCGCCGCCCCTCCCCTTATCGCGACGGGGCTTCCGTCCTACAATAGTACGCGACACCGGTCCGCATTCTCATCGCGCTGCGGCGCGCCCAGGTTCAAGCGAAAGGTTCTCACATGCTCGCCAGGACAGGCATATCCCTCGCCACAACGACGCTGCTGCTACTCAGCTCGACGTCGGCTTTCGCGGTCGACGCCGAGGCATTTGCCGAGCGGCTCAAGGCCGTCGCGCAGAAGCAGAACATGTCGCTGACATTCGACAGCGCGGAAGCCGTTGGCGAGAATGTCGTGCTGAAGGGCGTCTCGGGGGCCAAGGCCGATGGGAAAGGCAAGGTCGTCGAGATCACGTTCGAGAACGTCTCCGGCTCCACCCCCGATGGATGGGACGTCGAGCGGGTCGCGTTTCCGGACTTCGACGAGACCGAGGATAGCACGCGCACGCGAATCGGCGGCATGGTGGTTGAGGGCCTGGAGCTCGTCGGGACCAGCGCGACCGACGTACCGGCGGCGATGAAATTCTCCGACTTCTATTTCGAGAGCGCCACGATCGGATCCGTGGAGGTCGAGAAGGACGGCAAGAAAATCTTCAGCCTCGCGGATGCTTCCTTGAGCAACGAGATCGGCGACGATGGTGCGTTCACGGCGGAGTTCGATTTCGGCAGCTTCACGGCGGATCTCACCTCGGGAGACGATCCAGAAGCCACGAAAACGATCCAGGAGGTCGGTTACAGCACGCTGAGTGGCGAGATATCCGGCTCCGCCACCTGGACCCCCGCGAGCGGCCTCCTCGAGCTCGATCCGTTCGACATCAATTTGAAAGATGCCGGCAGCCTGTCCTTCACTTACGGAATTTCTGGCTACACACCAGCGTTTATCGAGTCGCTGCAACAGCTGCAGCAGCAGATGGCCGCCAATCCGGACAATCAGCAGGCATCCGGCATGGCGGTCATGGGGCTGATCTCACAACTCTATCTGAACGCCGCCGACTTTACCTTCGTCGATGACTCACTCACCGGCAAGCTGCTCGACTACTATGCCGAGAAGAATGGGCAGACGCGCGAGCGGCTGATCGAGGGGCTCATCGGCATGCTGCCGATGTTCCTGTCCTACCTGCAAAACCCGGACTTCCAGAAGGACGTCACCGACGCCGTGACGGCCTATCTCAACGATCCGAAGTCGTTGTCGATCACCGTCGCGCCGGCCAATCCAGTGCCGGCGACACAGCTGATCGGCGCGGCGATGGGCGCCCCGCAGACCTTGCCGAGCGTGCTGTCGCTGACCGTCAGCGCCAACGATTAAACGTCGACGGCCAACCCAGTTGGGGAATGTCCAGCGATCGCTCTCCCCTCCGCGAAAGGCGCGGAGGGGAGAGCGCCTGGTCAGTTTTTCGCCGCCGGCGCCAGACGCAGGCCGAGTTCACGCAGCTGCGCGGGCGAGGCCTCGTTCGGCGCGCCCATCAGCAGATCGTGAGCCTGCTGGTTCATCGGGAACATGGCGATCTCGCGCAGGTTCTTGGCCCCGCACAGAAGCATGACAATGCGGTCGACCCCAGCCGCCATGCCGCCATGGGGCGGCGCGCCGTACTGGAAGGCACGGTAGAGCCCGCCGAAGCGTTCCTCGACCGTTTCCTTCGAATAGCCGGCGATCTCGAACGCCTTCACCATGGTCTCGGGAATGTGGTTGCGAATGCCGCCCGAGGCGATCTCGAAACCATTGCAGACGATATCGTACTGGAATGCCTTGATCGCCAGCGGCTCGTCGCTCTGCAGCGCGTCCATGCCGCCCTGCGGCATCGAGAAGGGATTGTGGGCGAAATCGACCTTCTTTTCCTCCTCCTGCCATTCGTAGAAGGGGAAGTCGATGATCCAGGCGAGCTCGAACCGATCGCGATCGACCAGATTCAGTTCCTCGCCGACCCGCGTCCGAGCGGCACCGGCGAAGGCCGCGAAGGCGTCCGGCCGCCCTGCGACGAAGAAGCAGGCGTCGCCCGCTTCGAGGCCGAGTTGGGTGCGCAACGCCTGCGTACGCTCTGGTCCGATGTTCTTGGCAAGCGGACCAGCCCCCTCGGCTCCACCTACGTTGTCACTTGCAACTGCATTAATTATCGCATCGATCTTGTCAGGATCTCCCTGATCCATATCGAAAGCTTCAGAAGTCGATGGACCTGGCTCCGTTTCGCGCCAGAAGATGTAGCCGAGACCCGGCTGGCCTTCGCCCTGCGCCCAGGAGTTCATCCGGTCGCAGAAGGCCCGCGAACCGCCGGTCTTGGCCGGGATCGCCCAGATCTCGACCGCCGGATCGTTGGCGATCATGCCGGCGAACACCTTGAAACCCGAACCGGCGAAATGCTCGGTCACCGCTTGCATCCCGATCGGATTACGCAGGTCCGGCTTGTCGGTGCCGTATTTGCGGATCGATTCGGCATAAGGAATGCGGCGGAAATTCTGGCTGACCGGCTTGCCGTCGGCGAAACTCTCGAACACGGTGCGGATCACCGGTTCCATCGCCTGGAGAATGTCCTCCTGCTCGACGAAGCTCATCTCGACGTCGAGCTGATAGAACTCGCCGTAGAAGCGGTCGGCGCGCGGGTCTTCGTCCCGGAAGCAGGGCGCGATCTGGAAATACCGATCGAAGCCGGACATCATGATCAGCTGCTTGTATTGCTGCGGCGCCTGCGGCAGCGCGTAGAACAGGCCGTTGTGCAGTCGCGACGGCACCAGAAAGTCGCGCGCACCCTCCGGCGAGGAGGCGGTGAGGATCGGCGTCTGGAACTCGAAGAAACCCCCGTCGCCCATTAGCTGGCGCATTTTCGAGACGATCTGCGTGCGCCGCATCATGTTCTTGTGCAGCGTCTCGCGGCGAAGGTCGAGGAAGCGGTATTTGAGCCGGATATCCTCCGGGTACTCCGGCTCGCCAAACACTGGCAGCGGCAGTTCCTTGGCCTGCGACAGCACCTCGATCTCGCGGGCGAACACTTCGACCGCGCCGGTCGGCAGCTTGGCGTTAACGGTTTCGTCCGAGCGCGCCTTCACTTCCCCGTCGATCCGGATGACCCATTCGCCACGCACCGTTTCCGCCACCGCGAAGGCAGGCGAGTCGGGATCGACGACGACTTGCGTCAGCCCGTAATGGTCGCGCAGGTCGATGAACAACAGGCCGCCGTGATCGCGGATTCGATGGGCCCAACCGGACAGGCGGACGGTTTTGCCGACATCGTCCTTGCGAAGGGCGGCGCAGCTGTGACTGCGATAGCGGTGCATGGCATTCTCTCTTGAATCTGGCCCGGGTCCGGCCGCACGTCGGCGCGCGCAGGCACGGTTTGGCGGCTCGATTGAATCGCGGGGGACAAGCGCACGCAGCTTTCGTCCTGTCAAGATTTCACGGGTGCTGTGGCGCATCCGCCTTTCGCACGGCACCGCGATCGGGCTAAGGATATCGGATGCAAATGATCACCACGACCGCGGACCTTGCCAAGGCCTGCACCAACCTCGCCACCGCCGAATATGTCACCGTCGATACCGAGTTCATCCGCGAAACGACGTTCTGGCCCGAGCTCTGCCTGATCCAGATGGCGTCGGACGATCTTGCCGTGCTGGTGGACCCGCTCGCCAGCGGCATGGATTTGGCGCCGTTCTTCGAGCTGATGGCCGACGAGAGCGTCGTGAAGGTGTTCCACGCGGCGCGCCAAGATCTGGAAATCGTCTACAAGCTCGGCGGCATCTTGCCCAAGCCGCTCTTCGATACCCAGGTCGCGGCGATGGTCTGCGGGTTTGGGGAATCAATCGCCTACGACCAACTCGTCGCCCGGACCACCGATGGGCGCATCGACAAGACCTCGCGTTTCACCGACTGGCGCCGCCGCCCGCTCAGCGAGCAGCAGCTAACCTATGCGCTTGCCGACGTCACCTATCTGCGCGACGTCTATCGCGAGTTGACAAAGCAGTTGGAGGCCGACGACCGCGGCCACTGGCTGGCCGAGGAAATGGCGATCCTGGCGGACCCGGCCACTTACGACCTGCATCCGGACGACGCCTGGAAGCGACTGAAGCTGCGGGTGCGCAAGCCGATCGAATTGCAGGTGATGAAAGAACTGGCGACATGGCGCGAGCGCGAGGCACGCGACCTCGACAAGCCGCGCGGGCGTATCCTCAAGGACGATGCGATTTACGAGATCGCCCAGCAGCAGCCGACAGACGAACAGGGGCTCGGCCGCCTGCGGACGATCCCCAACGGGTTCGAACGCAGCGCTGCGGGGCGGGCGATTATCGCCGCAGTGAGCCGCGCGCTGGCGGTGCCGAAATCGGAGCTGCCCCCCATTCCGCGCTCTCGGCAACTGCCCGAGGGCACCGCGGCGGCGGTCGAATTCCTCAAGGTCCTTCTGAAGATCGTGGTCGAGGAAAAGGGCGTCGCGGCCAAGATGATCGCGTCGGGCGACGACCTGGAAAAACTTGCCTGGAAGGGTGAGGAAGCCGAAATTGCAGCGATGTCGGGCTGGCGCCGGGAGATCTTCGGCGAACGGGCGCTCGGGCTGTTGCAAGGCGAGACCGCCCTCGTCTATCGCAACCGCAAGGTCGAAGTGGTCTCGCTTGAAGGGGACGCGTGAGGCCGCGCGGCTACCGCACTTCCATGCGCAGTGTCTTGTCGACGGTCTTGGCGAATTGCTGGAGGCGGCCTTCGGGCCGCTCCCCGATCAGCGCGGCGAGTGCGCGCGGGATCACCAGCGTGAAGCCGCCGCGTGGATCCTGCGCCCATTTCAACTGATCGAGCACGCCCGGCATCGACGCCGTCAACAGATAGGTCGCGCGAAACAGCGATGCGAGAATGCGGGCACGCGTCATCAGTCGGTCCTCGATCAGACGCTCGAGTTCGGGCAGCTGCATCTGCTCGAAACTGCCCTCGTGCCGGTAGTAATTGGTCAGGCCTAGATAGGCTCGGCCGCGATGGTCGACGGCCGGAAAGGCGGCATGGGCGATGATCGAGAGGGATTGCTTGCCGCGATAGTCCGGATGGGCGCGCCAGCCGATATCGGCGAGAAGACAGGCGGCTTCGCGCAGCCGCTCCTCGTCCTCGGTTTCCTCGATGCCAAACGCCTCGAAGGTGCGCCGGCTCCATTCGACGAGTTCCAGGGCATGGGTGGGCGAGCGGGACCGCAGGATCGATAATTCGCGCGCGGATTCGATCAGCGGGTCCTTGGCCTTTTCCGCGTCCGGTAGCAGCGAATAAAGATAGCCCTCGCGCACACCAAGTGCCGACATCACGATCTTTGACGGCTTGATGTGACGCATGACGCTTTTCAGCGCGACGGCGCCATAGGCGAGCAGTGGTCGGCGCGATTTCGAGACCGCGCTGATTCCCTGCAGCTTCTCGGGATCGCCGCGCAGGATGGTGTCGAGGAAATCCTCGATCCCGGAGGCGTCGATCTCGTAGCCATGCATAACGTGCAACGGGTATTTGGTCTGTGCCATGTGCAGCTTGGCCAAGTTGCGCCATGTGCCCCCGACAGCGAAGAAGGGACGCCCCTCACCTTTTCCGGCAAGAGCGCAGGCGGCCAGGTGGCTGTCGGCGATGGCCTGCGCCCGCGAAAGATCTCCCTCGGCGAGATCGCGCAGACGCAGACCGCCGAGCGGAAGAGTCAGTCCCCCTTCGAACTGCCCGTCATGAATGTCGACCAATTCGAGACTGCCGCCGCCGAGATCACCACCGATGCCGGCGGGCGTATGGAAACCCGCCAGCACGCCCTCGGCCGCATAGCGCGCCTCGTCGGCGCCCGACAGGATTGAAATCCGGGAACCGATCGCTTCTTCAGCCGCGACGATGAAATCCGGCCCATTCTGGGCTTCGCGCGCGGCCGCTGTCGCGATCGGATGGAGTTCGACGACATGGGCCTGCTCAGCAAGCTTGCGAAAGCGCCTGAGCGCGGCCAACGCGCTATCGATGGCTTGCGGATCGAGCCGGTTGGTCTGGGTCAGCCCCTTGCCCAACCCGCTCAGAACCTTTTCGTTGAACAGGACCGTCAAGGTCCGGCAGTTGCCTTCGTAGATGACCAGACGAACGGAGTTCGACCCGATATCGACGACGCCAACGGGTCGGCGGTCCTGAAGCCGGCCCTGGGCTATCGGCTCAGTCGAAGCGCGCATGGTCCGCGCGCTGCCGCGCGATGAGTTTTGGGGCATCCGTTTTCAGTGCTTTCCCGCGCCCCGACAGACTCGGATTGGTCATGAAATAACGTTGGGCGTTGAACGGCTGTTCACCCGGCGAAGGAAAGATATGGCGCGACGTCCCATCGGCGGCGACCGACCAGCTCTGCTGATTGTCGAGAATGTTGCCGAGCATGATCTGCGACAGCACCTGACTGTGGACGGTCGGCGTGGTGATGGGCACCAGTGTCTCGACCCGGCGGTCAAGATTGCGCGGCATCATGTCGGCCGAGCCCATATAGACGATCGCCGCCTCGGAGGGCAGTCCCTGCCCATTGCCGAAGCAGAAGATACGGCTGTGCTCGAGGAACCGGCCGACGATCGATTTGACGCGGATATTGTCTGACAGGCCGGGCACACGCGGTCGCAGACAACAGATGCCGCGCACCACGAGGTCGATCTCGACGCCCGCCTGGCTTGCCCTGTAGAGCGCATCGATGATCGCCGGGTCGACTAGCGAATTCATCTTCATCCAGATCTGGCCCGGACGTCCCGCCCGCACATGAGCGACCTCGTCCTCGATGTGTCCGACGATTCGGCTGCGCATCGTCAGCGGCGAGATGGCGAGCTTCTTGACCTCGGCCGGTTCGGCGTAGCCAGTGATGTAGTTGAACACCAGCTGGACGTCATGTGCGATGTCCGGGTCGGCGGTGAAGTAGGACAAGTCCGTATAGATTCTCGCGGTGATCGGATGGTAGTTGCCGGTGCCGATGTGAACGAAGTTCACAAGCTTTCCATCCTCCCGCCGAACGATCAGCGATAGCTTCGCGTGGGTCTTCTTTTCGATGAAGCCGAAAACCACCTGGACGCCCGCCCGCTCCAGATCGCGGGCCCAGCGGATATTGGCCTCCTCGTCGAACCGCGCCTTCAGCTCGACCAGCGCCGTCACCGACTTGCCGGATTCGGCGGCGTCGACCAGCGCCCGGACGATCGGGGACTCGTTCGACGTGCGATAAAGCGTCTGCTTGATCGCGATGACGTTCGGGTCCTGCGCCGCCTGCCGAAGGAACTGCACGACCACGTCGAACGATTCATACGGATGATGGACGATGATGTCCTTCTCGCGGATGGCCGCGAAGCAATCGCCATTGTGTTCGCGGATCCGCTCGGGAAAGCGCGGAATGTAGGGTTTGAACTTCAGATCGTCGCGCGGCAATTTGCAGATCTGCGACACCGAATCGAGCGCCAGCATGCCGTCCATGACCGAGACGCGCGACTCCGGCACCGCCAGTTCGCCCGCGACGAAATTGCGCAGCGTCTCCGGCATGACCGAATCGAACTCGATCCGGATTACCGACCCGCGGCGTCGCCGCTTCAAGGCGCTTTCGAAATGGCGGACGAGATCCTCGGCCTCTTCCTCGACCTCGATATCGCTGTCGCGAATGATACGGAAGGTCCCCGCGCCCTTGACCCTGTACCCTGGAAACAATCGACCTATAAACAATGCGACGATGCTCTCCAGCGGCACCAGGCGCAGGAGCCCCTTGTCAGTCGGCGGCATCTCGATAAATCGCTGCAGCGCCGGCGGCAGGCGCAAAAGCGCGTTCATGGGCTGGGAATCGCGCTCGCGCAGCAGGGCGAGAGCGATCGAGAAGCCCAGATTGGGAATGAATGGAAACGGATGCGCCGGGTCGACCGACAGCGGCGTCAGGACCGGGAAGATCGTCTCGTCGAAATGCTTCTCCAGCCAGGCCCGGTCGTCGCGCTTGAGATCGCCAGCGCCGACGATCTGGATGCGCTCCTGCCGCAGTTCCTTGACGAGTTCGGCCAGCGATGCCTGTTGTTCCCCCTGCAGATGCCCCACATCATCGAGAATCCGGTCGAGCTGTTCCTGCGGCGTCAGGCCGTCGATGCTGCGGACGGTGATTTTCTCGCGCACCTGACCGGCGAGACCGGCCACCCGGACCATGAAGAATTCGTCGAGATTGTCAGCCGAGATCGACAGGAAGCGAATGCGCTCGAGCAAGGGATGCGAGGAGTTCTGCGATTCCTCGAGCACGCGGCGGTTGAACTGAAGCCACGAAATCTCCCGATTGATGAAACGGTCCGCCGGCAACTCGCTGTCGGCCGGCCGGTCGTTGTTCGCCGCCGCCTCCACCTCCGCCGGTGGTGTTTCCAGGATGACCGAAGCCTCCGACAGGATCGGCGTGGTCTCGCCCGCATCCCGCTCCGGGACCGCCGATGCCGCGGCGTTGTCGACGCTCGCCGGCGTGTCGGTCGGAACCTCAGCAGCCGTTTCCTGCCGCCCTGTTGCCGCGCCAGCCATAGGCTTGCGCGTGCGGGATTTCCTCGATTTGGCCCGGGGCGCCGGTGATGCTGTATCCATGATCAGTCCTCCGTCGCGCCCGGGTAGCGGGCCGGCACGACCGCCTGATGACGCACCGCTTCGCTCTCGCGGTCAAGCACCCGCTTGAGAAGGCGCGTGCTTATGCGCTCCTTGGAAGCCAACGCCTCGCGATCGACGGCGGCGACGACGCGGCGGGCTGAATCGAGCGAGCGCTCCATTCGCTCGGCCAGATAGCGGACCATCCGCGGCGCTATGTCGAGCTGGCGGTCGGCGAAAAGTTTGACCAGGACGCCGGCCAAAAGGTCGTCGTCGGGGGCTCCAAGCTCGGCGATCGTCGCCGCGCAAAGGCGCGAGCGAAGATCGCTAAGCGTGAATGCCATTCCCGCCGGCGGCGTCCGGCTTGTCGCAAGCACGCTCCCGGCTCCCAGCCGCGCGGCGTTGACGAGGCCGAACAGGTCGGTTTCCGACAAGTGCGAGCGATCGAGATCGTCGACGACGATGCGAAATCCCGACTGGTCGAGATGGGCGGCCATAGCGCCGGCTTCGGCGATCCGCGCCCCGGCCCGCTCCGCCCATACATTGGCGAGATGCGTCTTGCCCGCTCCGGGCGGTCCCACGATCACCAACACCGAATGCCGCCAATGTGGCCAGGTGTCGACAGCCTCGACAGCGAGCCGGTTCGACGCCGAGACGATGAGATCCTCACGGGCGTGCGAGGCGGCGTGGGGAAGATCGAGAGGGAGTTGCGACGGCATGGCGGCCTTGCCCTATTCGCCGGCACCCGAGCGAGGTTCGGCGCTAATCACCTTCGGAGCCGGAGATTCCTCGACCGTCACGCAAGTGGCATTCTCCGGGGGCGACGGCGGGCCATAATACATCTCGCTTTGTAAATATTGCGTAATTGCAAAGCGGGCCAGAACGCCAACCGCTGCCGCGGCGGGGACGGCGATCAAGAGACCGACGAAACCAAACAGGGCGCCGAAGGCGAACAGCGCGAACATCAGCCAGACCGGATGCAAGCCGACCGAGGCCCCGACCAGCTTCGGCTGCAGGATGTTGCCCTCGAAAAACTGTCCGACGAAGAAAATCGTCGCGACGGCGACGATCCAGATCCAGTCCGGCCAGAACTGCACCAGCGCCACGCCGACGGCGAGCACAAGGCCGACGGTCGAGCCGATATAGGGGATGAACGAGATCAGCCCCGCGAACAGGCCGATCAGCAACCCGAAATTGAGCCCGGTGAGCGTCAGTCCGATGGCATAGAAGGTGCCGAGGATCAGGCTGACGCTGCCTTGGCCACGAAGGAAGCCGGCCACCGAACGGTCGATGTCGTGCGCCAGATGCCGAACGGTCGTGGTGTGCTGGCGCGGGATCCAGGAATCGACCTTCGCGATCATCCGATCCCAGTCGAGCAGGAGATAGAAGGCGACGACCGGCGTCACCACGAACAATGCCACGAAATTGACCACAGCCAGCGACGAGGTCCAGACAGAGCCGAGGAAGGAGGTGATGAACCCGGTTCCCTCATTGACGATCTTGGCAAAATCCTGCTTCAGATTGCTCTCTTCTCCCGAGAATAGAAACGCCAGCGGCCCGCTTCGCGCTGCGGTGGCCAAGCCCTGCAACCGATCGAGATAATCCGGAACGCGCTCTGCGAAACTGGCAATCTGACTGCCGATAACCGGCACGAGAATCAGCACGGCGGCAATGAAGGTCGCCGCGAACAGAACAAGGATGACGACCGTCGCCGCCACCCGCGAAAAGCCGTGGCGCTCGAACCAGTCCGCGACGGGATCGAGGAAATAGGCGATCACCATACCGAGGACGAAGGGCAGCAGAATCCCGGAAAACAGCCATAGCAGCAATACGGCCAGAACCGCAGCTGAGCTCCAGAAGAACACCTGCCGGCGGATCAGCGCACTTCGGTCGTTCATGTCGGATCACCTTCCTCACGCCCGGGATGCCCCTCGGAGGCCATGTGCCGAAGCCAATCAACGAGATAGGCGGCGGCCGACAGTCCGGTCAAGAGCGCTGTGATGCCGACGAGAACGGCAATGAGCAGGTTAAGCTGGAGGCCGAAAGCCGGCTCCGCAAGAGCCACCGCCGCTAACATGAGTTGCGCCAGGGTGGTCATTTTGGAGACCAGCAGCGGACGCACCTTCACAGGCTGTCCCATGACGTAGGACAGAAGCACGGCGGCGATGATGAGAAGGTCGCGGCTGACCACCGCCACCGCCAACCAGGCCGGCAGCTGGTCGAGCAGGCTAAGGCCGACGAAGACCGAAATCAGCAAAGCCTTGTCGGCGAGCGGATCGAGGTAAAGGCCGAGGGTGGACTGCTGATCGAAGTGGCGCGCGATCGCCCCGTCGACGGCATCCGAGATGCCCGCGAGAATGAAGATCAGAAAGGCAAGCTGCCAATCGCCGTCGATCAATGCCCAGACCAGAATCGGGACGCCGAGAAGCCGGGCGATCGAGATGAAATTCGGGACCGTCATGCAACCGCGCCAGTCGTTGAAGAAAACCGCTCGCTCGCCCACCGATACATCGTGACAATTCCTCGCGCCATGGCTTCGGGTCTTGCTCACGGGCCGCTATCATGTCAACTCGGCGGAAACGGGCGGGGACCATGACCGACACGAGCAACTCTCTGACTTACCGGGACGCCGGCGTCGATATCGACGCCGGCAATGAGCTTGTGCAGCGGATCAAGCCGCATGTGCGCTCGACGCGGCGCCGCGGCGCCGACGGCGAAATCGGCGGCTTTGGCGGCCTCTTCGACCTCAAGGCGGCCGGCTTCGACGACCCGCTGCTGGTCGCGGCGAATGACGGCGTCGGCACGAAGCTCAGAATCGCCATCGAGACCGGCCTGCACGAGACGATCGGCGTCGATCTCGTCGCCATGTGCGTCAACGATCTCGTTGTCCAGGGCGCCGAGCCGCTGTTCTTCCTCGATTATTACGCCACCGGCCGGCTCGACCCGTCCGAAGGCGAGGCCATCGTCAAAGGCATCGCGAGCGGCTGCCGCCAGGCCGGATGCGCGCTGATCGGCGGCGAAACCGCCGAGATGCCGGGCCTTTATGCCGACAAGGACTACGATCTGGCCGGCTTTGCCGTCGGCGCGGTCGAGCGCGGCCGCCTGCTCCCGGCCGGTACGATCGAAGCTGGTGACATGATCCTCGGGCTCGCGTCCTCCGGGGTTCACTCGAATGGCTATTCGCTGGTTCGCCGCATCGTCGAGCGGTCCGGCGCGCGCTATGGCGACTCGGCACCCTTCGACGCCGACCGAACGCTGGGCGAAGCCCTGATCGAACCGACCCGCATCTATGTCAAAGCGCTGCTTTCGGCCTTCGCCGAGACGAACGGCATCAAGGCGCTGGCGCATATCACTGGCGGCGGCTTCGTCGAAAACATTCCACGAGTTCTGCCGGAAACGCTGAGGGCCGACATCGACCTGTTCGCGGTTCCGGTACCGCCGGTGTTCGCCTGGCTCGCCAAGGAAGGCGGCATCGCGGAACTGGAAATGCTGCGCACCTTCAATTGCGGCATCGGCATGATCGTCGTCGTGTCCGAGGCCGACGCGGCGACGGTCAGCGCGATCCTGCAGAAAGCCGGCGAAACCGTCGTGCCGCTCGGGCGCATCCTGCCGCGCAAGGACGCGGCGGTGACCTTCAACGGCGCGTTGCCGCTACCATGAACGCGGTCCGCCGGCAGAGGATCGCGATCCTGATCTCCGGACGCGGCACCAATATGAGCGCCTTGGCCGCCGCCTCGATGGATCCGGCCTATCCGGGCCAGATCGTCGGTGTCATCGCCAACCACGCCGACGCGCCGGGTCTCGAAACGGCGGAGCGCTCGGGCATCACGGCCATTGCCGTCGAACAGGGCGCCTTCGCCGATCGCGCCAAGCACGAGGCTGCGGTCCTCAAGGCGCTGGACGACCTCAAGCCGGACGTCGTCTGCCTTGCCGGCTACATGCGGATTTTGTCGGAAGGCTTCGTGCGGCGCTACAGCGGGCGCCTGATCAACATCCACCCGTCGCTGCTGCCGCTGTTTCCCGGTCTGGACTCCCATAGGCGGGCGCTGGCGACGGGAATGCGAATCCACGGCTGCACGGTCCATTTCGTCACCGAGCGTATGGACGAGGGGCCGATCATCGCCCAGGCGGCGATCGCGATCGAGCCGGACGACACCGCCGAGACGCTGGGGGCGCGACTGTTGCGGGCCGAGCACCGGCTTTATCCGCATGCGCTGAAGCTGGTGCTCGACGGCACCGTGCGCATGTCGAACGGCCGGACGATCACCAAGGGCTCGCGGAAATTGGCGGAGCACAACACGGCCGACGCGCCGCATATTCTCGTGTCGCCGGACGCCCGGCGGGATTGAAACGGGATTGAGAATTCAGCACAATTCAATCTGATCCACGCACTACCACACAACAGTCACGTCTGGATTCATTTACGATTTTGCATTATATTGCGATGAATTAGGAATATATTGGCGCCCAATGAAAAATACTGGAAATCGACTGGGGCATTCGCTTCGCTTTTGGCTCGGCGTGGTTATATCATTCTATATATTCTTGCTTGCATTCAGTTATTTATTTAACATTGTATACCCCATTCCTGATTTTCATGACAGGTCTGAAATTGGGTGCTATTGGACCAACGCTCTGTTTGTCTACGCGGAATGCCAGGGGTTTTTTGGCGCGAACATCATTGCATTTGTTCGATCATTTTTTATATTGTCGATTCAATTATCCCCTATTATAATTTCCTATCCATTGATTGGAATTATATATCTCCTTATTTTTGTCGGTGGATTGGTATTATTTTTATGGTTAGGCGAAAGGGCGTTTTTGTGGTCCAAGACTGCTTGGCTGCGGCGAATTTCGCGTGATTGATTATTCTGGCGCAGCGCTTTGATTGCCCTGGGATAAAGAATAGCGAGACGATCGTAGAGTTTAAGGCTGAAATTCTGGTCGAGGGATAGGCTTACTGTGCCGCCGTGATCGTATGGCGCTCCCGATCGGCGGCATAGCTCAAGGCCGCGCGGATATCAGCCTCCGTCAATTCGGGGAAATCATCCAGAATTTCCCCATTGCTCATACCGGACGAGAGCCAGCCAAGAACATCGGCGACCGCAATGCGGGTACCACGGATGGTCGGGCGCCCGCCGCGGATGTTCGGATCGAGAGTGATATGACCATCGGGCGACTGACGCATTGGTTTTAAGACCCTTTTCCCGTCGCAAGCGGCATAAGATCACCCTTTACGCGCTGGTTTTCAACCACACCCGATTGTCATGAAACGCCGCGCCGCCGAAGGGCGCCACCGGATCGGCACCGGTGAGCGTGTTGATCCCCTCCTCGTCGAGGAAATCGGTATTCGCCCAGATCCCCTCATGAACGAGAACGCCGGGCTTGACGGTCTCGGTGATGGTCAGCGCCAGCCGAACCTCGCCCCGCTCATTGCCGATCGTCACGATATCGCCCGCGACCAGCCCCTCACGTGCGGCGTCTTCGGGATGGATCATGAGTTCCGGCGCCCCTTCCCGCGACCGCGAACCGGTCGTCTCGGCGAAAGTCGAATTCAGGAACTGCCGCGCCGGTGACGTCGCGAGTCGATAGGGATGCGACGCGTCGGCCGCCTCGATCAGCTCGGCATGATCGGGAAAGGCCGGCAAGTCGGCAACCGGTCCTTGGAGTCCGAGGCTATCCGGCGGCCGGTTCGGCGCCATCGCGCCGATCCAGTCGGGCTTGAACCGGAACTTGCCGTCCGGCCAGGCGAAACCATTCAGGAAATGCGCCTCCTCGAAGGGCGGCTGGCAGTCGATCCAACGGTCGCGTTTCAGCCCGTCGTAACCCTCGGTGTGGCCGGCGGCCTTCACCATGTTGTCGACGAGTTGGCGTTCGCTGAGGCCGAAACCCGGCCGGTCGGCGACGCCGAGGCGTTTGGCCAGTTCCTCGAAGACGAAATGGTTGGTCCGCACGGTTTCCGGCGGCTCGACGAGCTTCGGGCCCAGCACGATGTGGTTCTGGCCGCCGCCGCGATAGATGTCATCATGCTCCAGAAACATCGTCGCCGGGAGCACCAGATCGGCGAGCTTGGCCGTATCGGTCATGAACTGCTCGTGGACGCAGGTGAACAGGTCGTCCCGCGCGAAACCCCGCCGCACCAGCCGCTGCTCCGGGCAGACATTGGCCGGGTTGGTGTTCTGGATCAGCATAGCGGTGACAGGCGGCCCGCCGGACAGCGCCTCCGCATCGCCGGTCAGCGCCGCCCCGATCCGGCACTGGTCGATAAAGCGGATCGCGGGGTCGCGATAGGCGGTGCCCATGATCTCGCTCTTGTCGAGGCCGAAGATGTCCGAGTTCGAGTGGAAGGCGCCTCCACCCTCATATTGCCAATGGCCGTAGACCGCCGGGATCGACATTGCCGCATGCATCGCCACCGCGCCGTTGCGCTGGCGGGTAAAGCCGTAGCCGAGGCGGAAATAGCTGCGCTGCGTGCGGCCGATCAGCGCCGCGAAGGCCTCGATCTCCTCGACGCCGAGCCCCGTGATCGCCGCCGCCCATTGCGGCGTGCGGGTCGCCAGATGCGCTTCCAGTCCGGCCGGGTCGTCGGTGAAGCGGGCGAGATAATCGCGGTCCGCCGTCCCATCGCGAAAGGCAATGTGCATCAGCGCACAGGCCAGCGCCCCGTCTGTACCTGGCCTGAGCTTCAGCGCCAAGTCGGCCTGCTTCATCGTCGCGTTGTCGTAGACGTCGATGACGACGATCTTGGCTCCGCGCTCCTTGCGGGCTTTGGCCGCGTGGGTCATCACGTTGACCTGCGTCGCCACCGCGTTGGTGCCCCAGATGATCACGCAGTCGGACTTGGCCATCTCGCGCGGGTCGGCGCCGCGCATGGCGCCGGCACCGACGAACCAGCCGGTCCAAGCCATGTTGGTGCAGATCGTGTCGAACTGGCCGGAATAGCGCTTGGCGTGGCGCAGCCGGTGGATGCCGTCGCGCTGTACCAGGCCCATCGTCCCGGCATATTGATAGGGCCAGACCGTCTCGGACCCATGCCTGGCCTCGGCCTTGATGAATTCCTCGGCCACCAGATCAAGCGCGTCGTCCCAGCCGATCTCGCGCCAGCCGCCCTCGCCTTTCGCGCCGACCCGCTGCAGCGGTTTCAGCAACCGGTCCTTGTGATGGATCCGCTCGGCATAGCGGGCGACCTTGGCGCAGATGACGCCGGCCGTGTAGTCGTTCGCCGCCGCACCACGCACGCGGCCGATCGTGCGGCTATCGAGCACCTCGACGTCGAGAGCGCAGGTGGATGGGCAATCATGCGGGCAGGCTGAGTGCCCGATGGTGACGGGGAGCGGCTTGTTCATGCCTGATCCATACCGCAGCCGGCCGCGCCGCCAAAATTCATTTTGGCGATCGCATCCATTCGCGGCGCGGTCGAAGCCGCCGGTGCTGATTTGCGCACCGGGCAAGAAAAAGGGCCGGAACGCGCGTTCCGACCCTCGTCATGCGGATTTCGCCGTCGCCCGATCAGGCGGCCTCGGCGTAGCGGGCGCGTTCTTCATCGCTCAGCGCGGGATAGTCCAGGTAGCCCTCCCTGGCGCCGCCATAGAAGGTGGCCTCGTTCCACTCGGCCAGCGGCGCGCCGATTTCGAGCCGCGCGACCAGATCCGGATTGGAGATGAAGGGCCGGCCGAAGCAGATGAGATCGGCCTCATCCGCCTCGATACGCTCGATGGCGAGCTCGCGGTCGTAGCGGTTGTTGCCCATGTAGAGACCGTCGAAATGGTCCTTCAGCGTCCATGCCTTGAAGGCGTGCGGATCGCGCTCGGTCCGCGTCGCGCCCTCGATGACATGGAGATAGACGAGCTTACGCTTCGACAATTCCTCGACATAGCGGGTGAACAGCGGCTCCGGATCGCTGTCGCGAAGATCGTTGGCCGGGCTCACCGGCGAGATGCGGATGCCGACCCGGTCGGCGCCCCAGACCTTGACCACGGCGTCGACGACTTCCAGCGGGAAGCGCATGCGGTTTTCGATCGAGCCGCCGTAATCGTCGGTCCGCTGGTTGGCGCCGTCGCGCAGGAACTGGTCGAGCAGATAGCCATTGGCCGAGTGGATCTCGACGCCGTCGAAGCCCGCCGCCTTAGCGTTTTCCGCCGCCTTCACATAGTCGGCGACGATGCGCGGCAGTTCGTCCCGGTCAAGCGCCCGCGGGGTCTCTGCGTCCTTGAGGCCATTGGCGGTAAAGGCCTGCATCTGCGGTTTGATCGCCGACGGGGCGACGGGGAGCGCGCCGCCCGGCTGCAAATCGGGATGCGAAACCCGCCCGACATGCCAGAGCTGCAGGACCATCTTGCCGCCCTCTGCATGGACGGCATCCGTCACCTTCTTCCAGGCCGCGACCTGCGCGTCGGAAAAAATGCCCGGCGTCCAGGCATAGCCACGTCCTTCGGGCGAAATGTTCGTCGCCTCGGCAATGATCAGCCCGGCGCTCGCGCGCTGGCGATAATATTCCACGTGAAGGTCGTTCGGCACGCCTGCTTCATTGGCGCGGCTGCGGGTCAACGGCGCCATGACGACGCGGTTGGCGAGCTTTATCGGGCCGAGATCGACGGGCTGAAACAGTTTCGACTGAACCATTGCGGTGTCCTTTCGTGAATGCCAAGACGGGCGAAGATGGGCGTCATGTCGCAGCCCAAGATGGGACTTTGCCGCAGCGCGGTAAGGGCTATGAACGCAGCGTTCGCCGCGAAAGCTCCTGTTCAGGCGCTGGCGTGCCCCCTGAACCCTAAGGGGGTACGGCCATGTGGCCCCCTGCAGCGCAAGAGAACGGCAGCAGGATGAACTACCGTCATGCCTATCACGCGGGAAACTTCGCGGACGTCGTGAAGCATGTGCTGATGAGCCGGCTGATCGAATACCTGAAGCGCAAGGACAAACCGTTTCGCGTCTTCGACACCCACGCCGGACGCGGTCTTTACGCCCTATCCGCCAACGAAGCGGTTCGAACCGGCGAGCATGCCGAGGGCATTGGCCGCCTGCGCGCTGCCGCCGAATTGACGACAAACCCGCTCTTCGAGCCTTATTTCACCGCGTTGCAGCCGGACTTGGAACAGGAACGTTATCCTGGCTCGCCGTTGATCGCGCGACGCCTCTTGCGCCCAAAGGATCGTTTGTCCGCCTACGAGCTTCATCCCGAGGAGGCGACGGTATTGAAAGCAGTCTTCGTCGGCGACATCCAGACCAAGGCGATCGAACTCGACGGCTGGCTCGCGCTTGGCTCGCACGTGCCGCCGAAGGAAAAGCGCGGACTCGTTCTGATCGACCCCCCCTTCGAAAAGCCGAGCGAGGTCGAAGATATCGTCACGGGGCTCAAGAATGCACTGCGCCGCTGGCCTGGCGGCATTTACGCCATCTGGTACCCGTTGAAACACCGGGAGACGGTGGATGCGCTGCATGACGGACTGCGAACGCTCGGCATCGCCGACATGGTAACGGCTGAATTTTTCCGCGAGCCATATTCGGCGGACCAGCGCTTCGTCGGCACCGGGATGGCGGTGATCAACCCGCCCTTCGTGTTCGCCGAGGAAGCCGAAGCGATCATGAAAGCCCTGCTGCCGGTGCTGGGACGCGGCCCCGGCGCAACATATGAGGTTTTTGCGCCTCCTCCCGCCAAGCCCTGACGGCGCCTACGTCGTTTTCATGCTAATTGTCGACAGGATCAGTCCTATCGCAGCGAGTTCCCATCATGCGCCGTCTCCTTACCGCTTTTCTCTCCGCGTCCCTCGCCAGTTTGGCGACGGCCGGCCCGACGACCGCCGCCGACATGCAACGCTTGCAGGCGCCGGCCGTCGCGAGTGCCAATGTTCCGGCCTGCGGCGACGCCGACGTGCTGGCCGAGGTCGAGGACCAGTTCGAATATGGCGCCCCACGTATGCTCGAAACCAAGCTCGAAATCCTCGAATTCAGCGGCATGATCGAGACCGGCTATTTCCCGCAAAAGCTGGACGAGCCCCTCCCCAGCAGTCCGATCGAGCGCCGCTACTGCCAGGCGACCGCGCAGATTTCCGACGGCAAGCACCGGACGGTTTACTACGTCATCGAGCACCCGATGGGCTTTGCCGCGGCGGGCGGCCATCTCGGCAGGTTCTCGCCGGTGAAATCCTGGCGGGCCGAGGGCTGCGTGCTGGGACTTGACGAGTGGCACATCTATGGCGCCGATTGCCAGTCGCTTCGCCGGTTCCCGGCGGCGGGGCGCACCAGTCCCGGCTATGTCGCGAAATAAGGTCGATCCATCACCATGCGTCTGTATTATTCCTCCGCCTCTCCGTTCGCGGCCAAGGCCCGCATGGCCGCACGCCATTGCGGGATCGAGATCGAAAGCGTCGCTGTCGACACGTCGGCCGAGCCGGTCGAACTCACCTCCGCCAATCCGCTCGGCAAGATCCCCGTGCTGGTCCTCGACGACGGCACCTCGGTCTACGACAGCCGCGTCATCTGCGATTTGTTCGACCGGATGAGCGGCAACCAGCTCGTCCCGCAAGAACTCGACGCCTGGCGGTCGGTCAAGACCTTCGAGGCCGCCGCCGACGGGGTCGGCGACGCGCTGATTCTCACTGTCTACGAAGTGCGTTACCGGCCGGAGGAAAAGCGCCATCAGGCTTGGGTCGACAAACAGATGCGCAAGGCCGATCGCGGCCTGGCGTTCCTCGAAGACCATATCGACGAACTCTCCGACGAGCCGACGACCGCTCATTTCGCGCTGGCGGGCCTGCTCGGCTGGATGGCATTCCGCTTTGCCGGGAAAATCGAGAGCGAGCGGCCGAAGCTCGCGCAATGGCTCAAGCAATTCCCCGAGAGCTTCCCGGACTACGACGAATTGCAGCCCCGCGCGGCGTAAGGGTCCGACGCCAGGGCGCCCGACGGTCCGGCCGGCATCAGAATTTCAGCGCGATGCCGGCGCGGATCGAGTGCTCGTCGAAGCCCGACGAGATGCTGGTATTGCCAAGGTCGTAGGTCTCGCTGCCGAAATCGGAATAGCGATATTCGAGCCGCGACGTGACGCTGTCGGAAATCTTGGCCTCGATCCCGGCGCCGAGCGTATAGCCGATGCTGGTCTGGCTGTCGGATGCTCCGCCCAGGGACAACTCGTTGCGAGACGCGGCGACGCCGCCGGTCGCGAAGACGAGGAACGGGTCGACCGCAACACCGGCCCGCGCCCGCAGCGATCCAAAAATATTCGTTTCAGCGTCGATCGGCGCTCCGACAGCACCATTAAAGCCGCGGCCGTCCACACCCGAGCCGCCGATATCGGCCTCGATCCCGTAAACGATGCGATCGGTCTGCAGATTGTAGCCGGTGTAGACACCTCCGACGAAGCCGTCGCCGTCAAACGTGGCTCCGCCGGACTGATCGAAATTGGACGTGTTGTAGCCGACGAAAGCGCCCGCATACGGGCCAGACCATAAGTGAATCGGAACGGACGGGGCGAGCGGGGCCGGAACGGGTGGCTGCGGGCTGTCGAAGACCGCATCAGCCGCATGGGCCGACGTTGCCAGCAGTGCGACGGTCAAGCTCACCATCAAATGTCGAAGCGGCGTCACCATTGGGCTTCTCCTCTCTTCAACCGACCACATTCTGCTCTCATCGAGCCGAGCGGGTCCGGAACGCTCTCGTCAAAATGACATCGCATTCATCGTCAGTAGATGGGGTGCGTTGTGTGAGGCGAACAGGACCTGCCTCGGGCCATGGTGTGGCGATCGATGAATTTTTTATCGTCGTTGCCGATTTGCAACTTGGACGTCATCGACCTACCGACAGCTCATTCCGGCGGGCGAATTGTCCACTGAAAGCCCCGTGAATTTCCTCTTTCGCGCAATCATATAAGAAGCCGGATGATAGAGATGGACGGACATGAGCCGATCGCGTCCGCAACGCATTTTCCAGAGAGTCCGGCTGAGCGCTGAACCGCGCGGGCCGGCCTAGGATGACATGACCGCCCAAACCGAAGACTTTGACGACGAGCTTGTGCCCGAGACGGTGGACGCCACCACCGATACGGCGGCCGCTATCGGCGCCTCGCTGATCGCGGCGATCGATTGGGACGATGCCGGCAAGTTCGTCGCCGGCGATCTCGTCGGGGCGGAGCTGATCGCGGCGCTGGCAAAGCGCCTGCCCAACCAGTCCGGCGTCTACCGCATGTTCGGCAAGGACGGCGAGGTGCTCTACGTCGGTAAGGCCCGCTCCTTGAAGAAGCGGGTGACGAGCTATACGCGGATGGGCGGCCACACCCAGCGCATCGCCCGCATGATCCGCGAAACGCGGCAGATGGAATTCGTCACCACGCCCACCGAGACCGAGGCGCTGCTGCTTGAAGCCAATCTGATCAAACGTCTCAGACCACGCTTCAACGTCCTGATGCGGGACGACAAGTCGTTTCCCTATATCCTCGTCAGCGAGGACCACGCGGCGCCCGCGATCATGAAGCATCGCGGCGGACGCTCGCGAAAAGGCAGCTATTTCGGCCCCTTCGCCTCGGCCGGCGCGGTCGGTCGCACGATCAACTCGCTGCAACGGGCCTTCCTGCTCAGAACCTGTACCGATTCGGTCTATGAGAGCCGGACGCGCCCGTGCCTGCTCCATCAGATCAAACGCTGCTCGGCCCCCTGCACCGGTGAGATCGGAATCGACGACTATCTTGGTCTCGTGAACGAGGCGAAGGCGTTCCTGTCCGGCCGCTCCAACCAGATCAAGAACGGCATGGCCGCCGCGATGCAGGACGCGTCGGACGACCTCGATTTCGAGCGCGCCGCCATCTACCGCGACCGTCTTGCCGCGCTGTCGCACGTCCAGAGCCATCAGGGCATCAATCCGGCCGGGATCGAGGAGGCGGACGTCTTCGCCATCCATCAGGAGGGCGGCCTTACCTCGATCCAGGTGTTCTTTTTCCGCACCGGCCAGAACTGGGGCAACCGGGCCTATTTTCCGAAGGCCGATCCCTCGCTAGAGGCAACCGAGGTGCTGGGAGCCTTCCTGGCGCAATTCTACGACGACAAGCCGGCTCCGCGGCTGATCCTGCTGCCGATCCATGTCGAGGATGAAGCGCTGCTCGCGGAAGCCCTCAGCGTCAGGGCCGAACGGCGCGTTGAGATCGCTGTGCCCTCGCGCGGGCTGAAGAAGGATCTGGTCAACCATGCCGCCGCTAACGCCCGCGAGGCGCTCGGGCGTCGGCTGGCCGAAACCTCGTCCCAGGCGCGGCTGCTCAAGGGCTTGCAGGAAACCTTTGCCCTGCCCCATCCGCCCCGGCGAATCGAGGTCTACGACAACTCCCACATCATGGGCACCAACGCTGTCGGCGCGATGATCGTCGCCGGGCCGGAGGGGTTTGCCAAGAATCAGTACCGCAAGTTCAACATCAAGGGCGCGGACATCACGCCGGGCGACGATTTCGGCATGATGAAAGAGGTCATGACGCGGCGGTTCTCGCGGCTGCTCAAGGAGCACGCAGAAGGCCCGCAGGCTCCTGAACCCGTCGTCGAGGAAGACGAGGATGATGCCGCACTGTCCGACACAGCGATGCCGGCCTGGCCCGACCTCGTCCTGATCGACGGCGGCAAGGGTCAGATTTCCGCAGTGCGCGGGATTCTCGCCGAGCTGGGCATCGCCGACAAGGTCACCACGATCGGCGTCGCCAAGGGCGTCGATCGCGACGCCGGGCGCGAACGATTCGTCACCGATGGCCGCGAGCCGTTCTCCCTGCCGCCGCGCGACCCGGTGCTGTATTTTCTGCAACGGCTGCGCGACGAGGCGCACCGTTTCGCCATCGGGTCGCATCGCGCCCGCCGCAAGAAGGATCTGGTCAAGAATCCGCTCGACGAGATCGGCGGCATCGGACCGAGCCGCAAGCGTGCGCTGCTCCATCATTTCGGCACGGCGAAGGCCGTTTCACGGGCGGCCTTGAGCGACCTGCGGGAGGTCGAAGGCGTCTCCGCCACGATGGCGAAATCGATCTACGACCATTTCCACGAGCAAGGATGAGACAATCGTCGCGTTTCGTTGCGATGATGACGGTTGACGTGAGGCCGACGGACGGGCTTGTACTGTCGCGCACAGCCGAAGCGGACGATCTCATGGCATCTCAGGCCCTCAGCCTACCCAACATCCTCACCTATGCACGCATTGTCTGCGTGCCGCTGGTCGTCGCCTGCTTTTTTGTGGAGGGCGAATTCAACGCCTCGGAAGCGGCGCGGTGGTGGGCGCTGTTCATCTTCGTGGCCGCAAGCATCACCGACTTCTTCGACGGCTACCTGGCGCGCGCCTGGCAGCAGACCTCGACGATCGGGCGCATGCTCGACCCGATCGCCGACAAGCTTCTGGTCGCGGCAGCGCTGCTCCTGCTCGCGGCCGCGAATACCATCGTTGGCTGGAGCCTTTGGGCGGCGATCGTGATTTTATGCCGCGAGATTCTCGTCTCCGGGCTCCGGGAATATCTGGCGGAGCTCAAAGTGTCCGTTCCGGTCACCCGCCTCGCCAAGTGGAAAACGACGATGCAGATGATCGCCATCGGCTTTCTGCTCGCCGGCCCGGCGGCCGACAAGATCATTAGCTTCACCACTGAAACCGGGATCGGGCTCTTGTGGATTTCGGCGATCATCACGCTCTATACGGGCTATGACTATTTCCGGGCCGGGCTTCGGCACATCGACGTTTGATCGTCACGCCCCTGGATCGCGGCGGCGCGAAAACCCATCTGTCCCTCTGAACGATTGACGAGGTCCGTTGCCATGAAACTTGCTTATTTCGCATGGGTCCGCGAGCGGATCGGCGTCGCCGAGGAAGAGGTGGAACTGCCGGCCGGCATCACCACCGTTGCGGATCTGCTGCATTGGCTGAAGGGCCGTGGCGAGACCTACGACATGGCGCTGCAGGCGCCCGAGATCATCCGCGTCGCGATCGACCACGAGCATGTGGATCATTCCGAGCCGATCGCCGGCGCCAGGGAGATTGCACTGTTTCCGCCGATGACGGGCGGCTGACCATGGCCGCGAAATCCGATCAATCGGCCGTCACCGATCCCTCCGGCATATCGCCGGTGGTGCGGATTCAGGCCGATCGCATCGACATCGCCGCCGAGATCGCGGCCATGACGGGTGGCGCGGCCGAAGGCGCTGTCGGTGGCCTCGTCAGCTTTTCCGGTTATTGCCGCGACGAAGGCGGGCGTCTCCGCGCCCTGGAACTCGAACACTATCCGGGCATGGCGGAGCGCGAAATCGAGCGGATCGCACGCGACGCGATCTCACGCTGGCCCCTCCTCTCCTGCCGGGCCATCCATCGCTTCGGCATGATCGTGCCTGGCGAGGAGATCGTCTTTGTCGCCTGTGCCTCCGAGCACCGTCAGGCGGCCTTCGAGGCGGCCTCCTATCTGATGGACTTCCTCAAGACGCAGGCGCCATTCTGGAAGCGGGAGCATCTGAAGGACGGAACCACGGGCGGCTGGGTCGAGGCGAAGGACACCGACGACAGCGCCGCCGATCGCTGGCACCGGCTCTGAAAAGGCTGCGGCAGGGACTTTTTTTGCTGTCTCGCCGCCGGACGTAAAAAAGGGAGGCACATGGCCTCCCTCCAGGCCCCTTGTCGAGGGCCGCATTCAGACTGGCAGCCTTAGCCGACGATCTCGGTCTCGGAGAACCAGTAGGCGATTTCCTGCTGCGCTGTCTCCGGCGCATCCGACCCATGCACGGAGTTCTCGCCGATCGACTGGGCGTGTGCCTTGCGGATGGTGCCCTCGGCGGCGTCGGCCGGGTTGGTCGCGCCCATGATTTCGCGATTGCGCGCGATGGCGTTCTCGCCCTGGAGAACCTGCACGATCGTCGGACCCGACGACATCGACTCGACGAGTTCGCCGAAGAACGGCCGCTCCTTGTGGACCGCGTAGAAGCCCTCGGCTTCGCGGCGGCTCATCCAGACCCGCTTGGACGCGACGACCGTCAAACCGGCCTCCTCCAGCATCTTGGTGATGGCGCCCGTGAGGTTGCGACGGGTGGCATCGGGTTTGATCATCGAGAACGTGCGTTCGACCGCCATGGCGTGGTCCTTTTTTCGGAATGGTTCGGGAAAAATGTGGGCGACCTATACCCGCCGGCCCGAGGACGGGCAAGGCATGGACTGAAGCTGGAGACCAGAAGACCCTAACCGGGATTGCCATGACAACCTTGCTGGAGGTCCCGTCGATACCGATGCCCCCTTTCGCACTGCCGCATACCGTGGCAAAAGCCGCCCATGCTCCAGATAACCGATCTTTCCGCGCGCGTCGCCGGGCGCCTTCTCATCGATCATGCCAGCCTGACGCTGCCGTCCGGTACCAAGGCTGGCCTGGTCGGACGCAACGGCGCCGGCAAATCGACCTTGTTTCGCATCATCACCGGCGATCTCGCTGCCGAGACCGGCTCAGCCTCCTATCCGAAGAACATGCGCCTCGGCCAGGTGGCTCAGGAGGCCCCGGGCACGGAAGAGTCGCTGATCGAGATCGTCCTGAAGGCCGATACGGAACGCCTTGCCCTCCTCGACGAAGCCGAGACCGCAAGCGATCCACACCGCATCGCCGACATTCATTTGCGCCTCGCCGACATCGACGCCCACTCGGCCGAAGCCCGGGCCTCGGCGATCCTGTCCGGCCTCGGCTTCGACATGGCCGCGCAGGCCCGTCCCGCCTCGTCCTTTTCCGGCGGCTGGCGAATGCGCGTCGCGCTCGCGGCGGTGCTGTTCTCGCGGCCCGATGTGCTGCTGCTCGATGAGCCGACCAACTATCTCGACCTCGAGGGCACCCTGTGGCTCGAGAATTTCGTCGCCCGCTATCCCTATACCGTGATCGTGATCAGCCATGATCGCGACGTCCTCAACAATGCCGTCAACTCGATCATTCATCTCGACCAGAAGAAGCTGGTCTTCTATCGCGGCGACTACGACCAGTTCGAGCGTCAGCGCGCCGAGAAGCTGCTGTTGCTGCAAAAGGCGATCGTCAAGCAGACCGCCGAGCGCAATCACATGGAAGCCTTCGTCGAACGCTTCCGGGCCAAGGCGTCCAAGGCACGGCAGGCACAGTCGCGTCTCAAGGCACTCGAGCGGATGCAGCCGCTGCAAGGGATCGTCGAGGAGCACGTCACGCCCTTCATCTTCGACGCTCCCGAAAAGGCGGCAGCGTCGCCGATCATCCGTATGGAAGGCGTCTCCGTCGGCTATCAGCCCGGGCGTCCGATCCTGTCGAAGCTCGACCTGCGGATCGACACCGACGACCGCATCGCCCTCTTGGGTCAGAACGGCAACGGCAAATCGACCTTCGCCAAACTCCTGGCCGAGAGGCTGCGGGAGCAATCCGGCACGGTCACCCGCGCGCCGGGGCTCAAGATAGCCTTTTTCGCCCAGCACCAGATCGACGATCTGCGGCCGGCGGAAAGTGCGGTCCAGCACGTGCGCCGCCTGATGCCGGACGCGCCGGAAGCCAAGGTCCGTGCCAAGGTCGCGCGCATGGGCTTGCCGACCCAGAAGATGGACACGGCCGCCGAAAAGCTCTCGGGCGGCGAAAAGGCGCGGCTTTTGATGGGGCTGGCGACGATCGACGCGCCAAACCTCCTCATTCTCGATGAGCCGACCAACCACCTCGACATCGAGGCGCGCGAGAGTCTGGTGCGCGCCCTCAACGATTATCCGGGCGCGGTCATCCTGATCAGCCATGACCGCCACATGGTCGAGGCGACGATGGATCGGCTGTGGATCGTCGCCGAAGGCACGGTATCGCGGTACGACGGCGATCTGGAGGACTACAAGAAGCTTGTCCTGTCCGGCGGGACCAAGGGCAGTGGCGTGCAGGATCCGGGCGACAATCCACAGGCATCAGAACCCGCCCCTTTGTCCAAGATCGACCAACGCCGTATCGCCGCCGAGAAGCGCGAATCGCTCAAGCCGCTCAAGCAGAAGATCAGCCAGCTGGAAATCCAGATCTCGCGGCTACAGAAGACCCTTGAGGGACTCGACGAGTCGCTCGGTGACCCGGCGCTCTACACGCGCGATCCGGCGCGGGCGAGCGCCCTCAACAAGCAGCGGTCGGATGCCGCGAAGACGCTCGCTGGCTGCGAGGAAAACTGGCTGGCACTCACCGAAGAGCATGATTCCGCAATGGCGGCAGAGTAGGCGCGGCGAGCGCAAAGCAGCGCACGAGCGGTATCAGTCACGCGGTGGACGCTACACCTTCTTGACCCACCTGCCCCCATCGGTCTGCTGCCAATAGGTGACGTCGTGGCCGGCGGCTTTCTCGACCGTCCAGCGCTCCCGCGCCCGGCCGATCTGGTCCTCGTCATGGCCATCGAAGAGATAGACCGCGCGGACATAGCGATCGAGCGCGGCGGGCGCCGCGCCTTCGACCAGGAACCGCACATGCGGATCGTTACCCTCCTGACCCGCCTCGACGGTCAGCAAGATCGGCTGCAGCGCGCCGGAGCCGTCGGCATCGCTGCCGTGCGGCAGAAAGCTCTCGTCCTTGTAGACCCAGAGATGATGGTCGAGAGCGTCGCGACGCTCCTCGCTGGCAAATTGCACGACGACGCGCCAGCCCTTGGCCAAGCTTCGCTCAAGAAGGCCCGGCAGGGCGTCCTCGAGCCGACTTTCCGTCAGATGGTAGAACAGGACCTCGGTCATCGGAGCATCGGACGATAATAAGGACGCCGTTCTGTTTCTCGGTTCGCGGAGGTGATCCACGCGGAGGGCGGCGAGGAGCGTAGCGGCGCTACGGTCGAGCCGGACGACAAAGTGGGCGCCCGGCGACCGGAAACCTTACGGACCAGGGGATGGCAGAACGCGTTCATATTATCGNAGCGTAGCGGCGCTACGGTCGAGCCGGACGACAAAGTGGGCGCCCGGCGACCGGAAACCTTACGGACCAGGGGATGGCAGAACGCGTTCATATTATCGTCCGATGCTCTAAGCCCGGCCCGTCCTAGTGTGACTGATAGTGGTCGGCGACGAGCTGATTGAGCAGCCGCACACCGTAACCCGACGCCCAGGACTGATTGTATTCGTTGGACGGCGAGCCCATCGCGGTGCCGGCGATGTCGAGATGCGCCCAGGGAACGTCGTTGACGAAGCGCTGCAGGAACTGCGCCGCAGTGACAGACCCGGCCGCACGTCCGCCGCCGATATTCTTGATGTCGGCGAACTTGCCTTCGATCATCTTGTCATATTCGGGAGCCAGCGGCAGCCGCCAGACCTTTTCGCCTGACGTCTTACCGGCAGCCGTCAGGCGCTCGGCGAGTTCGTCATTGTTGGAGAAGAGCCCGGCATGATGATTGCCGAGCGCCACGATGATCGCCCCGGTCAGGGTGGCGAGATCGATCATGAACTTAGGCTTGAACCGGGCCTGACAGTACCAAAGCGCGTCGGCCAGCACCAAGCGTCCCTCGGCGTCGGTGTTGAGGACCTCGATCGTGGTACCGGACATCGCCTTGACGATGTCGCCGGGGCGCTGGGCATTGCCATCGACGGCATTTTCGACCAGCCCGACGATGCCGATGGCGTTGACCTTGGCCTTGCGGCCGGCGAGTGCCCGCATCAGGCCGGTGACTGCCGCCGCGCCGCCCATGTCGCCCTTCATGTCTTCCATCGACGCGGAGGGCTTGATCGAAATGCCACCGGTGTCGAAGACGACGCCCTTCCCGACGAAGGCGATCGGCGCCTCGCCCTCGGGACCGCCGTTCCAGCGCATGATTGCCAATCGCGGCGGGCGGGGCGAGCCCTGCGCAACGCCGAGAAGCGCATCCATCTTCAGATCGCGCATTTCCTTTTCGGTCAGGATCTCGACCTCGAGTCCGTGTTCACCAAGCGCCGCGATGCGATCGGCGAACTCGACCGGCCCGAGAGTATTGGCCGGCTCGTTGACAAGATCGCGGGCGAGCATCGTCCCCGCGGCAACTGCTTCCGCGACTTGGTAGGCGGCCCTGGCCGCATCCGGATTCTCGACGGAGATCGCAATCCGCGTCACCACGTCGGGCTCCTCAGGCTCTTGGTCTTTCTTCGGCTTCTTGGTCTTGTAGAGATCAAAATCGTAGGATCGCAATGTCGCGCCGACCGCCAGGGTCGCGGCGTTCTCCGCGCTGACAGATTCTCCACCGGGCCGTTCGCAGCGCACGGTGACGGCGTCGGCACCCTTGGTCTTCGCGGCAATCACCCCGCCAATCTTCAGCCAATCCTCTTCCACCAGCGCCTTGTCGGAATGGGTGCCGACGACCAACAGGCGATCGACAGCCACCTCGCCTGGCGCCAGAAGATCCAGCGTGGCCAGCGACTTACCATTAAATTTTGCGACCTTCGCGGCCTTCTCCACCAGCGCCTTCACCCGGGCATCAATGCCATCGGCCAGCGCTCCCGCTTTCCCGGCCAGCACAACCATGACGCCTTTGGGCGTTGCATCGCGCGAGACGAATTCGATCGTTGGAAGAGTGGCCATGAAAACTCCTGGAAGATTGTCCTGACTGGACCGGGTCGGCAGCAGCGGTTGTATCGCTCGCCCCTATGATGGTCCCGACCATAGGCTTTGCAAGAGCGATCGCAGCCGTTACACGACGTTAACCACAGTCCTTCGCCCTTCTTTAGCCAAGCTGCTGCTGTCATTGGAGGGGCATCGTCCGGCTTCCGGTCAGCCTCGGACGCTAAAAGGCCAAGAGTGATGCCATCGGGCGGCACCTTGTAACGCGCGAGTCTCATGACGCTCCTCGAACGATATCTCTTCAAACGCGCCATTACCTATGCCGCAGCTTCTCTGGCGTCGTTGGTGTTGATCGTCTGGATCGTGCAGGCGCTGGCCCGCATCGATATCATCAAGACCAGCGCATCGGCGGCGGGCAACATTTTCTGGATCGCCCTGATGCTGCTTCCAGATTTGACAGCCGGCGTCGTCCCATTCGCGGTCCTCATCGGCGCGATCCAGGCACTGAACTCGCTGAACACCGACTCCGAACGTCCGGTCATTGCCGCGTCTGGCGCCTCCCAATCGGTGATCGCCAAACCCATTATCGCGCTCGGCTTGATCGGCGGACTGCTTATTTTGTTTATCGCCCACATCATCGGCCCAGCCTCGGCGAGCGCCTTTCAAAACGGAATCCGCTCGATCAATGCCGACACCATTACGCTGTTTCTGCAGCCGGGCCGGTTCGAACGGGTGCAACCCGGGCTCGTGGTCAGCATCGGCGCCGCGCGGGGCTCGACCGTCGAAAGTCTCGTCATTGCCGATACGCGCGACGGGACGACCGATCTGACCTATTTCGCCCGCGAGGCAAAAATCCTCAAGCAGGACGACCAATCGCTGCTCCTGCTCTACGACGGCCAACTGCATCGTCGGAGCAAATCCGATGGCGGGATCTCCGTGATCGAGTTCCAGACCTATGCTTTTGACCTTGCAGAGCTGAAACCCGCCACGCAAGGCGACTGGATCCGGGCGTCCGAGCGGAGCACTTTCGATCTTATTTGGCCGGACCCGAATGACACGCTCTATCAGACTCGGCCCGCCGTCCTGACGGAGGAATTGACCGACCGGATGACGAACTGGCTTTACGCTTTGGCCTTCGCGTTATGGGCGGTGGTGGTCGCCGGCCAACCGCGCACCAATCGGCAGGGTACCGGGCCGGCGATGGCCCTCGGGCTGATCGGTGGCCTGGGTCTGAAAGCGATCGGCTTCGTGACGCTATCGCTGATCGAAGAGAGCTTCATCTGGGTCCTGGTGACATACGCGCTACCGCTGAGCGCCATCACCCTGAACGCCGTCCTGATCATGCGCGATTTCAATCTGTCCCGCTGGTCGCTCTTCGAAAAGTTCGCCAACGCGTCATATCGGATCGGCAAGGCGATCGGGCCTTGGATGCCGTTTCGCCAGTCAGCGCGGGGCGCCGCCGGACGATGACCAACTGGACTTTGAACCGTTATTTCTTCCGACTTTACGTGGTCAGCTTCCTGTCGACGCTGCTTGCCGTCTTCGCGCTGATCTATCTGATCGATATGATCGAGATCAGTCGGCGGGGCGGCCTCCCGGATGTGGGCGTCGGAGCGGTGGCCCTGTTTTCGGCGTTGCGCGTCCCCTCATTTATCGGCCAGGCATTTCCTTTCATTATCCTGTTCTCATCGGTGTACACGCTGCTGACACTCAATCGCCGGCTTGAGCTCGTCGTCGCCCGCGCCTCGGGCGTGTCGATCTGGCAGATTCTGATCCCTTTCGCAGCCGGCTCCCTGCTCATCGGCCTCGCGGCCACCTTCGTCTACAATCCACTGTCGGCCTATACGAAGTCTCTCGCCCAGGACATGCAGGCCATGTCCGACGGCACGGCGCTCGCCGACGATTCCGACCGCGTCCCGTGGCTGAGGCAGAGCAGCGAAGGAATCAGCTCGATACTCGGCGCGACGACGGTGGCGCGTAACGGCGCGCTCCTGGGCGGCGTGACGGCGTTCGTGCTGGGCGATGACGGAATTGTGCGCGATCGCATCGATGCTCCCCGCGCCACCCTGACCGACGGAGCATGGATCCTCGAAGAACCGCGCATCACGCGCATCGGCCGCACACCGGAGTATCCAGCAAGCTATCGGCTTCCGACCAGTCTCAAGCCCGAATATATCGAGCAACGTCTTGCCGACCCGGAGGCGATCTCGATCTGGGAGCTCGGATCGAAGATAAACGTGGCGGCGAGCCTTGGCTTTAACTCCATGGCATTTTCGATGCAGTACAATACCCTGATCGCCCAGCCGGCGCTGTTCATCGCTATGACCTTGCTCGCCGCGACCGTGGCAACGAGGTTTTCGCGGACCGGCCAATCTGGTAGGATGATAGCAGGTGGCGTATTGGCCGGTTTCGTGCTGTACGTCGTGACGTTTCTGGCGAAAGCCCTGGGTAGCAACTCGGTGGTTCCGCCTGTAATTGCCGCCTGGTTTCCGGTCCTGGCGGCAGGACTGGTTGGGGTAACGATCCTGCTCCATCAAGAGGATGGCTGAGTCATGAGTGCGAGGGGGACCGATCGCGGACGACTGGGGGGGACCCGGTCGCATCTGAAAGCCTTTCTTCTGGTGGGAACGGCCGCTTGCGGCCTCGGTTTCGCTGGCACGCTCGCGTATGCTCAATCGACACTTCCGACGGACATTGCTGCTCCCGATGGGGCGCAGATGTTTCTCGAAGCCGATACGGTTACCTATGACAGCGACAGCTCGGTCGTAACGGCTTCCGGCGGCGTCCAGATCGACTACGGATCCTACAAGCTGGTCGCCCGCCAAGTCGTCTACGACCAGAAGACCCGTCGGCTGGTCGCGTCCGGCGATGTCGAATTGCAACAGCCTGACGGCAATAAGCTCTACGCGGACACGATCGACATCACCGACGATTTCCGCGATGGCTTCGTCAAGGCGCTGCGGATCGAGGCGCCCGACAACACGCGCTTCGCCGCAACCGAGGCGGTCCGGCGCGACGGCAGCGTCACGACATTCCAGCAAGGCGTCTATACGGCGTGCGAGGCATGCCGGGCGCATCCGGATCGGGCGCCGCTCTGGCAGGTGAAGGCGCGCAAGATTGTCTGGGACCAGACCGAGAAAGAGATCCGCTATTATGGCGCGCGCTTCGAATTCTTCGGCGCCCCGATCGCTTACCTGCCCTATTTCCAGTCCCCAGACCCGACGGTCAAACGCAAATCCGGGTTTCTGACGCCGGCTTTCCGTTCGTCCGAGGAACTGGGCTACGGGCTGCGCGTGCCGTATTTCATCGCACTGTCCGACGACAAGGACGTCACGGTCGCGGGCACCTACTACACAAAGCAGGGCTTCCTGGCCGAGGCCGAATATCGCCAGGCGGTCAGCAACGGCTTTTTCACTCTGCAGACGGCGGGAATCATCCAGCAGGATCCTGGTGCTTTTGCCGACAAGAATACCGCCTCCTACACCACCCCCGATTTCGCCAACACCGACCGCGGCATGATTGGCACGACGGGGCGCTTCGCGCTGAACGAGCGTTGGACCGTCGGTTGGGACATTCTCCTGCAATCGGATGAGAACTTCTCGGCCACCTACGACATCGCGAATTTCGGTTCGACCTTGCATACGTCGGAAATCTACCTGACCGGCCTCGGCGACCAGAGCTACTTCGACCTGCGCGGCCAAAAGTTCGAATATCAGTCGGTGAATCCCAATCAGGACGACACGCAGCCGCTCGTCGCCCCGGCCTTCGACTACGAACGGATCGAACAGGAGACCGTCCTCGGCGGCGAAGTGAAGCTGGACCTCAATGTCGCTTCGCTCTACCGGGATGAGGAGTCTGCATCGCTCGTTTGCAAGCCGTCGGCGATCCTGATTTTGGATGGGCGAACGGTCTGTACGGAGTACCAGAAGAATTTGCTTCGCTACAACGGTCTTGAAGGCGACTACACCCGGGGGTCCGCGAATGCGACTTGGAGCGACATTTACACGTTGTCGTCGGGTCTGATCATCAGCCCCACGGCGGCTTTGCGCGGCGACCTGTACACAGCCACCATGGAGTCGGATTACTACGCAACATCCTTCGGATCGGTTGGCATAAACGACAGTGGTGCACGCGGCATGGCGACCGCTGCGATCGAGGCGCGCTATCCCTATCTGATCGAAACCGCGAACGCCTCACATGTAATCGAGCCCATCGGCCAAATCGTCGTTCGGCCGGATGAAACCCAAATCGGTTTCGTTCCGAACGAGGACGCACAGAGCCTCGTCTTCAACACCGGCAATCTGTTCCAGCTCGACAAATTCTCCGGCTACGACAGGATCGAGGGCGGAACCCGCGCCAATGTCGGCCTGCGCTACGCCGGAGCGCTGGACAGCGGCTATACGATCGATGCCGTCGTCGGCCAGTCCTACCAGCTGGGCGGAATCAATTCGTTCGCCCAAACCGATTTGGCGCTCGTGGGCTTCGATTCCGGCCTCGAGACCGACCGCTCCGACTATGTGACCTCTTTGGCCTTCGGGACGCCGATCGGGTTCGAATTCGGTGCCCAGGGACGGTTCGACGAGGTCGACTACGCTTTGCGCCGAAGCGATGTCTACGGCTCCTATTCTTCAGCTCTGGCCAGCGCGCAGATCACCTACACGAACATCGCGGCCCAGCCGACCTATGGTTCGATCTCCGATCGCAGCCAGGTCACGGCCTCAGGCAGCCTGAAATTCGCTGAAAACTGGACGGCTTCCGGTGCTTTGGGATACGACATTGAAAACAGCGCGGTAGTCGAAAAGAAGTTCGGCATCGGGTATGCCGACGAATGTTTCAGCCTGCTTGTTTCCTACAGCGATACGATCGATCGTTATACGCAAGAGTCGAATTCGAAGACGCTGATGTTCCAGGTCGGCCTGCGAACGATCTCCGATTTCAGTCAATCCTACGATCTGAGTGAAGAGAAGTAGTCCCGCACCCGGCCTTCGTAGGTTCGGAGCCGCCCTTCGTCGCTGGGGTACGCGAGGCACTTGCCATCACCATCCTTTCGCCAAAGCCTCGCTATAGGTGACGTACCAAATGTACCTGCACGCCATCATCAAGGGAGTTGGTCGGACCATGACCGTTCGCGATTTCATCAACCACACAGCGGTTGCCCTTGCCCTTGTTGCCGCGTCCGCGACAATGGTTGCCACCACGGGGGCTCCCGCCCAGGCGGCGTCCGAGGTTAGCATCGTCGTCAACAATCAACCGATCACGACCTATCAGATCCGCCAGCGCGCGGCCTTCCTCAAACTGCGCCGGGTCGGCGGCAACGCCACGCAAAAGGCGACCGACGAGTTGATCGACGAGGAACTGAAGAAACAGGAAATCCGGCGACGCGGGATCAACATCCCCGATGCCGCCATCGAGGAGGCCTTCGGAAAATTCGCGGCGGATAACAAAATGAACCAGACGCAATTGAGCGAAGTGCTCACGCGCGCCGGTTTTTCCGCAAGCGCCTTCAAGGATTACATCCGCGTCCAGATGGGCTGGGGTCAGGCCATCCAGTCCAAGCTGCGGACCAGCGACAAGCTCAGCGAGCAGGAGGTCGTTCAGCGCATGCTCGCTCAGGGCGGCAAGAAACCGACGACCACCGAATACACGCTGCAGCAAGTCATTTTCGTCGTACCCGACGGTCAGCGTAAATCGCTCCTCGGCAAGCGGACGAGCGAGGCCAACAGCATGCGCTCGCGCTTCCGCTCGTGCGAGTCGACCTACGACGTCGCCAAGTCGCTGCGGGATGTGACCGTGCGCGATCTCGGCCGCGTTGCCCAGCCGGAACTGCCGCCACGTTGGAAGGACGACATCATCAACACGTCGGTCGGCAGGACGACGCCGGTGAAGGAAACCGACCGCGGCGTCGAGTTCATCGCCGTCTGCAACAGCCGCAACATTTCGGACGATATCGCCGCGGCCATGGTGTTCCAGTCGCGCGACCTGGAAAAGCTGGGCGAAGGTGGCGAGCCAGATGCGGCCTTCCTCAAGGAACTCAAGAGTAAGGCCCGGATCGTCCGCCGATGAGTTCACCGGCCACACAGGCCTCGACCAATCTCGCGCCGATCGCGGTCACTGTGGGCGAACCGTCGGGGGTGGGACCCGACATCGCCCTGGCGATCCATGTCCATCACCGGAACGATCTGCCGTTGTTTTTTCTCCTCGCCGATCCGGTGATGCTGGCCAAGCGGGCAAACCGCCTCGGTTACGACGTCGACATCCACACCATCGCGACGCCGTCTGAGATGGCAGCGATCCGGCCAGGCGCGCTGGCGGTGCTCCCGTTGGTGAACCGTCATCTCGAAGCCCCCGGCGTCGTCGATCCCGTCAACGCGGCCGGCACGATCGAGGCGATCGACCGGGCGACGGCGCTGGTTCTTGAAGGTCAGGCCTCCGCGCTGGTCACGGGCCCGATCGACAAGAAAGCGCTATACGACTTCGGGTTTCGACATCCCGGCCATACCGAGTATCTCGCCGATCTCTGCGGGAGACGACTCGGTGCATCGTTCACCCCGGTGATGCTCCTGACCGGGCCGGAACTGTCCTGCGTTCCCGTGACGATCCATATTCCCATCGCCGCGGTTCCCGGCAGCCTGACAGCCGAACTCATCGAAACGACATGCCGGATTGTCGCGGCCGACTATCGCGAGCGCTTGGGAATCCCGGCGCCGCGCCTGGCGGTATCCGGCCTCAACCCCCATGCCGGTGAAAAGGGCGCGATCGGCAGCGAAGACGAGGCGGTCATACGGCCGGCAATCGCGCGTCTGCGCGCCGCCGGGATCGACGCATTCGGGCCGCTGCCCGCCGATACGATGTTCCATCCTGAGGCGCGGCGCGGCTATGACGTCGCCATTTGCATGTATCACGATCAGGCATTGATCCCGGCGAAGACGCTCGCCTTCGACCAGACCGTCAATGCGACGCTCGGCCTGCCGATCATCCGAACGTCTCCCGACCACGGCACTGCCTCTGACATCGCCGGAACAGGGAAAGCGCGCGCCGACAGCTTCATCGCTGCTCTGCGTCTCGCCGACAGAATGGCGACAGCAGCCGCCGTTGCAAGCACGGCCACCGGCGCGTGAGCCCGTCTGATACGCTGCCGCCCTTGCGCGCCGTGATGACCGAGCATGGCCTCGATCCAAAGCGCGGTCTCGGCCAGAACTTTCTGCTCGACCTCAATCTGACGGCGCGGATCGCGCGGCAGGCGCATCCGCTTGTTGGAGCAACGATCGTCGAGGTCGGTCCTGGGCCCGGCGGACTCACGCGCGCCCTACTGGCCGAGGGTGCCGATCGGGTCATCGCAATCGAAAAGGACGGGCGCTGTCTGCCGGCGCTCAGGGCGATCGCGGCTCACTACCCTGGCCGTCTTGAGATCATTGAAGCCGACGCGCTGACAATCGATCCGGCGACGATCGCGCATGCCGGGCCGCTGAAGATCGTGGCCAACCTGCCCTACAATGTCGGAACCCAACTGCTTTTGAATTGGGTCGCGACGGCGCACTGGCCGCCCGTGTGGTCAAGCCTGACGCTGATGTTCCAACGCGAGGTGGCCGAACGCATCGTCGCGGTCCCAGGCTCGGATCATTACGGCCGCCTCGGTGTGCTTACTGGCTGGCGGACACGCGCGCGCATCCTGTTCGACGTCTCACGAGAGGCGTTCACGCCCCCCCCAAAGGTGACCTCGTCCGTGGTCCAGCTGCTGCCGATAGCCGATCCCGAACCGGCTTCGCTCGACGCGCTCGAGCGCGTCACCGCTGCCGCATTCGGTCAGCGTCGCAAGATGTTGCGCCAGAGCCTCAAATCCCTGGGCGGCGAAGCGTTGCTCGAAGCGGCGGACATCGACCCGCGGCGCCGCGCCGAGACGCTGACCGTCTCGGAGTTCGTCCGCCTCGCCAATCAAATCCGTAGCGCGTAGCTTCTAATCGATCTCTTCGGCGAGCAGCGTGGCGGTAAAGTCGAACAATCCCGGTCGCCGGTCGCGGCGAAGCCGCTCGGCGTTGATGATCGATCGCACCGCCGAAAAGGCGCGGTCCAGATCATCATTGACGACCACATAGTCGTAATCGCGCCAGCGCTCGATCTCGACGCGCGCATTCTTCAGCCGTACCGCGATGGTCTCGCCCGAATCCTCGGCGCGGCGCAAGAGCCGGGCTTTCAGCTCGGCCATCGTCGGGGGAAGAATGAAGATCGAGACGATGTCCGCCTTGGCCTGCTCCTGCAGTTGCAGAGCGCCCTGGTAATCGATGTCGAAGAGCATGTCCCTGCCCTCCCGCATCGCTTTCTCGGCGGCATCGCGCGGCGTGCCGTAGAAGTTGCCGTGCACCTCGGCCCATTCGAGCAACGCGTCGCCGGCTCGCATCCGCTCGAATTCCGCCCGGTCGATGAAGCGGTAATGAACGCCGTCGATCTCGCTCGCCCGGCGCTTGCGCGTGGTGACGCTGACCGACAGCGAAAAACGCGGATCGGAATCGAGGAGATTGCGCGCGATCGTGGATTTCCCGGCTCCCGACGGCGAGGACAGCACGAGCATCAGACCGCGGCGTGCGATCGCGAGCGCGGATTCGGTATCGAATATCGACGTCATTCTATGTTCTGCACCTGCTCGCGGAATTGATCGATCACCACCTTCAGTTCCAGGCCGATGGCGGTCAGCGACGTCGAATTCGACTTGGAACAGATCGTATTCGATTCGCGATTGAATTCCTGCGACAAAAAGTCGAGTCGCCTGCCTATCGGACCGCCTGTGGCCAAAAGCGCCCTGGCCGCTTCCACATGGGCCCGGAGGCGGTCGATCTCCTCCCGGATATCAGCCCGCGCCGCAAGGATCGCCGCCTCCTGATGCAGACGCCCTTCATCGAGCCGCTCATCCGCGTTGAGAAGCTCACCTATCTGGCCTCGCAGTCGCTGGCGGATGGTTTCTGGCGACCGACTGGGATCGTCCTCTGCGCGCTCGATCAACGCCGCGATCTCGCCGAGGCGAAGCGCAAGGATCTCGGAAAGGGCGAGGCCTTCGGCTTCCCTGGCTGCGACCAGTTTTTCCACGGCCGCGAGGAAGCCTTGGGCAACGCCCTTCTGGCGCATTTCGCGGGCCTCTGGCGCCAGCGTCCGCTCGGCCACCTCCACAATGCCCTTGATCGCCAGGATTCCGTCTGAGGACGGCGGGCCGGCATGGCCGTCGGCGACAAGGCGGCTCGACAGCGACAACACCTGATCCAGCATCGCTTCGTTGACGGTGAAGACCGGCAGTTCGTCGTCACGCCGAAGCTGCAGGCTGGCCTGGATGTTCCCACGGGTGAGCCGTGCGGCCGCAAGCCGGCGAGTGTCCGCCTCGATCGCCTCGAAGCCCGGCGGCAGGCGCAAGCGCAGGTCGAGCCCCTTGCCGTTGACCGAGCGCAATTCCCAGGCGAAGTCGACGCCGTCGGTGGCCCCTTCGTGGCGGGCAAAGCCCGTCATGCTCTGGACGGACATCGCCTCACCCCTCGTCTGCTATCCGGTGCCAGGTCGCCTATTGCGGCGCTTCCGCGTCGACCCGTTGCTGTCGCTCGATAGCCCGGTATTTCTGCACATTGCGATTATGCTCATCGAGCGTCGATGAAAAGACATGCCCGCCGGTGCCGTCGGCGACGAAATAGAAATCATCGGTTTCGATCGGATTGGCCACGGCTTCCAACGCGGCGCGTCCGGGATTGGCGATCGGACCCGGCGGCAGTCCTTTGATCTTATAGGTGTTGTAGGGCGTGTCGCTGTCGATGTCGGATTGCGTAACCGGCTTGTCGCTCGGCTTGCCGCCGCCGCCATAGACGCCGTAGAGAAAGGTCGGGTCGGACTGCAACCGCATGCCCTTGTTCAGACGATTGATGAACACGGACGCAACATGAGGCCGCTCGCTGGCGATCCCGGTCTCCCGTTCGACGATCGAAGCGAGCGTAATGAACTCACCAACATCCTTGACCGGAATGTCGGGATCGCGCTTCGCCCAAATCTCCGCGACCAGATTGTCCTGAGCCTCTTTCATGCGCTGCACGAGTTCCTTGCGCGTCGCGCCGCGCTGCACGAGATAGGTGTCTGGGCGCAACGTGCCCTCGGGGAGCATGTCCGGCATCTCGCCCGTGAGCACCTCCGCTTCGGCGATCCTCTCGTATGCTTTCTCGACGGTCCAACCCTCCGGCACCGATACCGAATGGGTGATCGAAGCGCCTACGCGAAGCTTTTCCATGACCTGACGCATGGAGGTTCCCGGAGTGAAACCATACTCGCCGGCCTTCAGGGCGCCGCCGGCGCCCGCGAAACGAACGCCATATTCGAAGATTTGGGCATCGCTGATGATCCCCTCACGTTCGAGCCCACTTGCGATCGTCTGCACGCTGGTGTTGCGCGGCACGACATAGGTCGTTTCCTCGCGCAGCGGTCCCTGGCCCTCGAACTGACTTTTGCCCCAATAGACGACCGCGCCGACGCCGAGCATCAGAAACAGCAAGGCTGAAAGGCAGAAGTTCAGGAAAATAACGAGCTGGTTGCGGGAATGGCGCGAGCGACGCGCCGATTTTGGCGCGCGGGACCCGTCCCCGCCGCCGCTTCGATGCGAGCCGCGATCCCGTTCAGCACCTGGTTGGTCGATCACCGGATCACTCCTGAATGAAATTCCTCGTGGCCGCCGAAGCATCACCGGAATGTGGCGAAAGCCCGGATGCGCTAGGTCCGCGCCCTGCTCGTCCGCCACTCACTCAGTCGGCGAAACGACGCAGAACCAGCGATGCGTTCGTTCCACCGAAGCCGAATGAGTTCGACAGCGCGACGTCGATCGGCTTCTCGCGTTTTACATGCGGCACGAGGTCGATCTTCGTCTCAACCGACGGATTGTCGAGATTGAGCGTGGGCGGCGCAACATTGTCGCGGATCGCCAGCACCGAGAAGATCGCCTCGACGGATCCGGCCGCACCGAGAAGGTGACCGATCGCCGACTTGGTCGACGACATGGTGATGCCGTCGGCCGCATCGCCGACAAGGCGCTCGATGGCGCGAAGCTCGATCTCGTCACCGAGCGGCGTCGACGTGCCGTGAGCGTTGACGTAATCCAGGTCCGACGCGGAGACGCCAGCCCGCTTCATCGCGGCCGCCATGCACCGATAGGCGCCGTCGCCATCCTCCGCCGGCGCGGTGATATGATACGCATCGCCCGAAAGACCGTAGCCGATGACCTCGGCATAGATACGGGCACCACGGGCTTTGGCGTGCTCCAACTCTTCCAGAACGACGATACCGGCACCCTCACCCATGACGAAACCGTCGCGGTCGCGGTCATAGGGACGTGAGCCCCTGGTCGGCTCGTCATTGAAGTGGGTGGAGAGAGCCTTGCACGCGGCGAATCCCGCCAGCGACAATCTGCCGACCGGAGATTCGGCTCCACCGGCCACCATCACGTCCGCATCGCCAAAGGCGATCAGCCGTGATGCGTCGCCAATCGCATGGGCTCCGGTAGAGCACGCGGTCACCACCGAATGGTTCGGCCCCTTGAGACCATTGCGGATGGAGACGTGGCCGGATGCCAGATTGATCAGGCTGCCGGGAATAAAGAACGGGCTGACACGGCGCGGCCCTTTCTCGGCAAGGATCAGCGCAGTCTTCTCGATGCCGCGCAAACCGCCGATGCCGGACCCGATCAGAACACCAGTGGTAATCTGGTCCTCATAGGCTTCCGGATGCCAGTTCGCGTCATCCAGCGCCTCCGATGCCGCCGCGACGGCATAAAGGATGAAATCGTCGACCTTGCGCTGCTCCTTCGGCTCCATCCAGTGGTCTGGATCGAAGGTGCCGTTCTGGCCATCGCCGCGCGGAATCTGGCCCGCGATCCGACAAGGCAGATCGTCGACCTCGAAGCCCTCGATCCGCCCCAAGCCGCTTTCGCCGTTCAGCAGACGCTTCCATGTGACGCCGGCACCCGCCCCGAGGGGGGTCACCATACCGACGCCCGTGATGACTACTCGTCTCATCAATCGCTCAATCGCCCCGGCGGACGCTCCGCCAGAAACGTCAGGCCTGGTTCTTTTCGATGAACTTCACCGCGTCGCCGACCGTCAGGATCGTTTCGGCGGCGTCATCGGGAATCTCCACGCCGAACTCTTCCTCGAAGGCCATGACGAGCTCGACCGTGTCGAGGCTGTCGGCACCCAGATCGTCGATGAAGCTCGCGTTCTCGGTGACCTTTTCCTGCTCGACGCCCAGATGCTCGACGACGATCTTCTTCACTCGCTCAGCGGTATCGCTCATGTTCAGTCCTCTATTGCGATTGGTGCTGCCGCTTTCGTTAGACGCGGGGCGGCGCTTTATCAAGCTTGGTGGTCCACAGTGTCGCGGTCCACCACAACGAAAACGGCAAAATCTCTTCTTGGTGGCGGGCGCTTAGCATGCTCCGTCGCGCGGGCCAAGCGTCGCGCACAGGGTCGTGTCAGATCATGGCCATGCCGCCGTTGACGTGCAGCGTCTGCCCAGTGACATAGGCCGCCTCGTTCGACGCCAGGAATACGGCCGCTGCGGCGATTTCGTCCGCTTCGCCCATCCGCTTCATCGGGATTGCCCCCATGATCGCGTCTTTCTGCTTGTCGTTGAGCTTGTCCGTCATGGCGCTGGCGATAAAGCCGGGTGCGATGCAGTTCACCGTGACCGAACGCGACGCGATCTCCTGGGCGAGCGATTTGGAAAACCCGATCATCCCGGCTTTCGCGGCGCAGTAATTTGCCTGGCCCGGATTGCCGGTGACGCCGACGATCGAGGTGATGTTGATGATTCGACCGAATCGGCGGCGCATCATCGGATGCGTCAGACCACGGGTGAGACGGAAGGCCGCGGTCAGGTCGATCTCGATGACGCTGTCCCAGTCTTCGTCAGACATGCGCACGAACAGCCCGTCGCGCGTCACCCCGGCATTATTGACCAGGATATCGACCCCTTGCATCTGGCTCTCGACCGTTTCGGCGAGCGCCTTCTGCTCGCTCCGATCCGCCAGATTGGCGGGAAAAACCGTCGCGCGATCTCCGAGTGACGCGGCGACCTCTTCCAGCTTCTCCCGACGGGTGCCGTGGAGACCGACGGAGGCGCCGGCGCCGTGAAGCGCCCTGGCGATCGCCTCGCCGATTCCGCCGCTGGCTCCCGTAACGAGCGCCTTGCGCCCGGTCAGATCGAACATCTGTGTCCCCTCTCTCGTTTTCGGTTCTTGCCGTCTGTGGATCAGCCGCCTTCGACAAAGGCCCGCACGTCCTCGGCGGTTCCAATGGCCTTCGCCTCGAGGCTGCGGTCGATGCGGCGGGCAAGCCCGGTCAGTACCTTGCCGCTGCCGATCTCGACGAGGCTGGTGACGCCCGCGCCCGCCAGCCACTCGACGCTTTCGCGCCAGCGGACCTGACCGGTCACCTGGCGAACGAGGCGGCCCCGTATTTCGTCCGGCTCGGATGTCGGGGTCGCGGTGATGTTGGAGACGACCGGCACGACCGGTGCGTCGATCCTGGCCTCGGCAAGGGCCTCGGCCATGCGATCCGCGGCCGGCTGCATCAGCCGGCAATGGAAGGGCGCGGAGACCGTGAGCGGGATCGCGCGCTTGGCGCCCCGCTCGGGCGCCAGCGCCACAGCCCGGTCGACGGCCGCCTTGTCGCCGGAAATGACGATCTGCCCGCCGCCATTGTCGTTCGCCGGTTCGCACACGCCGTCCTCGGCCGCGTCCTGGCAAAGCCGCGCAACTTCGCCCGCTTCGAGCCCTAAAATCGCAGCCATTGCCCCCCGCCCCGGCGGGACAGCCTGCTGCATGGCCAGACCGCGAATGCGCAAGAGCTTGGCTGTGTCGGCAAGCGTCAGTGCGCCGGCCGCCGTCAGCGCCGAATATTCGCCGAGCGAATGCCCGGCGACGAATTTCGCCTGACCGATCCCGAAGCCTTCCGACTCAAGCGCGCGGACTGCGGCCATGGAGACGGCCATCAAGGCCGGCTGCGCGTTCTGCGTCAGGGTCAGCCCGTCTTCGGGGCCCTCGAAGATCAGAGACGACAGTTTTTCGCCAAGCGCTTCGTCGACCTCCTCGAAGACCTTGCGACTATCCGGATAGGCGTCGAACAACGAGCGTCCCATGCCGACGCTCTGACTGCCCTGCCCTGGGAAGACCAATGCCATAGTCATGCGAGTACTCCCGATCATCCTCGTAACTGACGCTCGCAATGGTTTGGGGAAGGCGTCCCTGTCAAGGGCAGCGGCATTGGCGGCGAAGTATCGCAATAAAACGGTGGTGTGCGGGTTTGTACGATCAACTTAAGATTGTCTCAACGGAATCGGAAGAAAATATCAGTCGACCAACTTTGACGACACGATCACAGGTTTATCGATGGCGGAATCGACATTGAAAATACGCTTCAGATGAAGAAGGCGGATTGCGACCAGAGGCGCATCACGGCCGAGCACGCCATGATGCGCGAGATGCTGGATAACACGGACCACGGCGTCGTGCTCTATGATCACGATGCCGCCGAGGGCCAGGTCGTGGCCTTCTTCAACGCCAAGGCAGCGAGCTATATGGAGCTTCCTGCGGGTATGTTGCGGGTCGGTCTGCCGCGGCATGCCATCACCGCGTATTGCCAGCAACGCGGCGACCATCCCGACGACTTCATCTCGGCCGACCATCTTGCACGCGTGGAAAGCGGCACCGCAGTGGAGGTTCTCGCATGTCGCCCTTCCGGACGCCGGATTCTCGCGCGCTCCTTTCCCAGAACCGCCGAGGCTGGTTCGCTCACTCTCTATATCGACGTGACCCGCAGTATCGTCAGCGCGCAACGATTGCGCGAAAGCCGAGCGGAATACCGCGCCATGGCCGAGACCGCGCCAATCGGCTTCATTAAAATAGATGCGACGGGAAATGTGCTGTTCGCCAATTCCGCCGCGGGCGAGATGTTCGAGGGGGCCCCCTCCGGCACAGATCTCTTCGCGCGCATCAGGCCGACCGACGGCGAGTCTTTCGCAGACAAGATTCGCATGTCCCAAAGTTTCCAGGCCGAACTCAAAATGCCGTACCATTCGCGGCACCTGATCGTGGCGATGTCACCGTGGAACGGTGCTCACGTCGTCCCCGAACGCATGTTGGCGTTGACCGACGTCACGTCGCTGACCGTTGCCCGCAAGCAGATCGAGCATATGGCCCGACATGACCCCTTGACCGGGCTCGGCAATCGCACGCTTTTCGCGGAGACTTGGGCGAGATTGATGAACGGTGACGAGTGCCACCAAACCGTCGGCGCCATGATCACTGTAGATCTCGATCATTTCAAGCTTGTCAACGACGACTACGGACACGGGGTCGGCGATCTGCTGCTGCGAAACGTCGCCGAGCGCATCCAGTCGGGCTTGGAACGAAATGCAACGGCCTTCCGCCTTGGCGGTGACGAATTCGCGGTCGTCATCGAGAAGCCCAATCCGGGCGAATGCCTGGCGGTGGCGAAAGCGTTGGTGGGTCTCATTTCACAACCCTTTCCGATCGCCGATCTGACGCTGACCATCGGCTGCTCGGCGGGCATCGCCTCGATGCCCGAAGACGGCAGAACCGTCGACGATCTGCAACGAGCGGCCGACGTCGCGCTCTATCAGGTCAAGCGTAACGGCCGCGGCGGCGTCGCTCATTTCGACCCCGCTCAAGAACGGAAGATGGGCGAGCGACGGCGCCTGGAACTGGATTTGCGCCGGGCCGTCTCGGAGGAATCATTCACCCTCGTCTATCAGCCGCAACTGGACCTCCGGACGGGGCGGATCACCGGCATGGAAGCTCTGATCCGATGGGAAAACAAGCGCTTGGGACGGATGGTGCCGCCGTCGCAGTTTATTCCCATCGCCGAGAGCTGCGGACTGATCACGCTGATCGATCTGTGGGTGATCCGGAGCGCGGTCGAATGCATGCGTGCGTTCATCGATGCCGGCATCGAGCATCCCTTTACCTCGATCAACCTTTCGCCGATCTCGTTGGCACGTGAGGAAATCGTCAGCCAGTTAACCCACGCCCTTGAGATCCACCGGGTTCCCCCGAACCTTCTGGAGATCGAGATCACGGAAAGCGTGGCGATCACCGACAAAGAGCTGGTCGGGAAAACCCTGCTGGCCATCCAGAATGCAGGCATCAAAATCGCGATCGACGACTTCGGCGCCGGGCATACAAGTCTGGCATACATCCAGGCGCTTCCGATCAACCGCGTCAAGATCGACCGCTCGATCATCAATGGCATCGGACGGGACGAATCCACCCACGCCATCGTTGCCTCGATCCTCCACCTTTGCGGTCGACTGGGACTCAAACTCACAGCAGAGGGAATCGAGACGGCGGAACAATGGGAAGAACTGCGCGCCCTCGGCACGATCGAGGGGCAAGGTTTTTATCTGGGGCACCCGGAAGCACCCGAGGTCCTGCTCGAGCGACTGCGGCGAGAGAGGCCGAGCAGTTCGCCCTATCCTCACGTGGCAACCGCCTGACCTCCGAGCGCCCCGATGCAGTCCGCGCACCTGCGTCGGATGGACCTACCGACATGGCCCCAGCTTGACGCGCGTGCCGCGACGGCGCCGATAGCGGACGCGGCGTCGCCTCCATTGCTTCGATTTCAACAAGGGCTTGAAAATTCCGCGCAAACCGGATAGGTCCGCGACCGTCAATGCTTGGGTCTCAGCTGGGGGCTGAACGGAAGGCTGCCGGATTGCCGGCAACAGGATGCCGCAGGGCATCGGCTTCCCGTGTCTCCGCTCTCGACGCTCTCGTACAGGCGCCTTTCCAAATTGACCCGATCGTCGGGTTTCGCAGGGAAGTCGCAGAGGCTTAGCCGCTGTACCCAGGCAAAATGCGAACGAAACATGGAAAGGCGATAGCGCATGGCTCTTTACGAGCACGTATTCCTCGCGCGCCAGGACATCTCCAATCAGCAGGTCGATCAGCTCGTCGAGCAGTATCGTGGCGTGTTGGAGTCCAATGGCGGGTCGGTCGGCAAGGTCGAGAATTGGGGTCTGAAGACCCTGACCTACCGGATCAACAAGAACCGCAAGGCCTACTACACCCTTATGAACATCGACGCCCCGTCGGCGGCGGTCCAGGAAATGGAGCGCCAGATGCGCTTCAACGAGGACATTCTCCGCTACATCACGATCCGCGTCGAAGAGCACGAGGAAGGCCAGTCGGCCATGATGCAAAAGCGCGATGACCGGCCCCGCCGTGGCGGTCGCGATGATCGTGGCGGCCGCGAGGACCGTGGCGACCGCGGTCCCCGGCGCGATCGCGACGACGATCGCCCTCGCCGTCCCCGCGACAACGATTCGGAGTAGCCCCAGATGGTCGATATCGCTCAGCTTCCCACCCGCCGGCCGTTCCACCGCCGCCGCAAGTCCGATCCGTTCGCCGGCACCGATTCGCCGAAGATCGACTACAAGGACGTTCGTCTCCTGCAGCGCTATATTTCCGAGCGCGGCAAGATCGTCCCGTCCCGGATTACCGCTGTGTCGCAGAAGAACCAGCGCGCGCTTGCCCGTGCGATCAAGCGCGCCCGTTTCCTGGGTCTGCTTCCCTACCTGATCAAGTAGCAGCTTCTACTCGATCCGGGGCGGCATCTCGTGATGCCGCTCCGCTTCCCTCCGCGTCAGGCTGCGGACGGAATGTCATTCAGCCTAGTTGGGGCCGAGGCCTCTAACTGCCGCGAGCAGGACAGCGCAAGACGTCATGAAACCAGCCACCATCCTCATCGCCGTCGTATCGGGCCTTGCCAGCGCGCTTCTGTTCGCGGGGCTCGTGCTGGAGTCGACCTCGGCGATCAGTTTTGCCCTGGCGGCCCCCATCCCGATCGCCATTGCCAGTCTTGGCTGGGGTTCGGTCGCTGGCTTTATTGCGTCCGCAGTCGCCGGCATGACGATTTACGCCATTGCCCTGTCCGTCCCGAGCGCGCTGACCCTGTTCGGGACCATGGCGCTGCCGATGGCGGTCGCGGGCCACCTTGCCGGGTTGGCGCGGCCCACGGTCGAACCCATGCTGGCCAACGGCGCCGCTTCGACCGGCAAATCCGGGAGCAATCTCGACTGGTATCCCCTGGGGCGCGTGCTGTTCGCGATCTCGGCGATGGCGATTGCCGCTTGCCTGTTTCTCGGGTGGCTGCTCGGCTACGATCCGGACGGCTTCGTCCCGGCAGTCGTCGAGGCGCTCGGCCAGGGCGGCGGCCCAGGGATGGAGACGCTGAGCGAAACGCAATTGCGCGAGTTCGCGAAACTGGTCATCGCTCTCGTGCCTTACGTCCAGCCGGCGCTCCTGACCGTGACGCTCGTCAGCGGCCTTTATCTCGGCGCGGCCGTCGTGCGCGTATCCGGCCGCTTGCCGCGACCCAAGGATGACATCCCGTCGGCGACCCACTTGCCGAAAACAACCCTTCTCATCTTCGGCGTAGCGCTTGCGGTCGCCTTCATCGGCGGAACCATCGGCCTCGTCGCCGCCGTTTTCGTCGGCGCGTTGGGGGCCGCCTTCACCTTGGTGGGGCTGGCGAGCCTCCATCGTCGCACCCGGGGGCGCCCGGGCCGAGGCCTGGTGCTGTTTACGAGTTATGCGGCGATCCTGCTGCTGTCTTTCCCGATCGTGCTGTTCATGGCGCTCGGGCTCTTCGAAACCTGGCGCGGCCGACAAGGGCCGTCGCTCAGCCAATCCTGAACAACCGATCCCGATCCAGAAAGGACAAGATCATGGACGTCATTCTTCTCGAACGCATCGCCAAGCTCGGCCAAATGGGCGACACCGTAAAGGTGCGCAACGGCTTCGCCCGCAATTTTCTCCTGCCGACTGGTCGCGCGCTGCGCGCCAACGATGCCAACCGCGCGCGCTTTGAAGCGGAGAAGAGCCAGCTGGTAGCTCGCAACGAAGAGCGCAAGGGCGAAGCCAAGAGCGTCGCCGCGACGCTCGAAGGCAAGCGATTCGTCGTCGTGCGCTCGGCCGGCGAAACCGGCCAGCTCTATGGGTCGGTATCGACCCGCGACATCGCCGACATCCTCGCTGGCGAGGGCTTCAAGGTCGGCCGCAACGAGATCCAGCTCAACGAGCCGATCAAGCGGATCGGGCTGCACCCAATCACCATCGCGCTTCATGCCGAGGTCGAAGTCGAGATTTCGATCAACGTCGCCCGCTCTCCCGACGAGGCAGAGCGTCAGGCCCGCGGCGAGGAACTCACCTCCGCCGATGCCATCTACGGCCTCGACGAAGAGGAAAGCTTCGACGACGAGGAGCAGGAAGACGGCGAGGAGCGGGACGACGGCGAGGATGCTTCGGGCGAAGCGTCCGCTTCCGACGACACGGCAGAGAGCGACGAAGCTCAGTAGAACCGCGGGCTGACCGGCGCGATTTCAGCCGCGTTCGGCATGCAGTCAGCGTGAGAGTGTGAAAGGCTTCGCTTCGGCGGAGCCTTTTTTGTTGCCATTGGCGTCTTTGCACCTAAATCTAACAGCGCAGCTTATGTTTTCGCACTCCGGCGGCCATGAGTGGCCGCGGATTCTCTGGACCAAGGTCAGGGGATTTCGATGACGAACCGCGTTCTGTCTACCTATCTCTCCCACCTTTTTCGCTTCGGGAACCTGACCGTCACGGATCCGGATGGCCGTTCGTCGCGATGGGGCGACGGGACCGGCAAACCGTTGCACATTCGGTTCAATTCGAAGTCGGCGGAGTGGGGTGTCGCAATCAACCCCGGTCTTAAATTCGGCGAAGCCTACATGAATGGCGGCGTCGATATGGTCGAGGGCAGCATCTTCGACCTCCTCAGCCTGGTGTTCCGCAATGGCGGCAGCGATGCGGCGAACGAACCCTGGATGCAGGCGATCGCCCGGATGCGACTGCTCTATCGCCGCTATATCCAGAACAACACGCCGCAACGGGCACGCGCCAACGTCCATCACCATTACGACCTGTCGAGCCAGTTATACGATCTGTTCCTCGATACGGACCGGCAATACAGTTGCGCCTATTTCGAAGATCCGAATGCCAGCCTCGACCAGGCCCAGCTGGCCAAGAAGCGCCATATCGCAGCCAAGCTCTTCTTCGACCGGCCGGACCTGCGGACGCTCGACGTCGGCTGCGGCTGGGGTGGGCTCGGGCTGTATATGGCCCAGCACCTTGACGCGAAGGTGACCGGGGTCACGCTGTCCGACGAGCAGCTGGCGATCGCGCAACGTCGGGCTGCCGACTCGGGGCTTACCGGACACGCCGATTTCCGATTGGAGGACTATCGCGACACCCAAGGCCCCTTCGACCGGATCGTCTCGGTGGGCATGTTCGAGCATGTCGGTCTCGACTTCTATGAAGACTATTTCGGGCAATGCGCGCGTCTCCTCGACGACGACGGGGTCATGCTGCTGCACACGATCGGGCGAATCGAAGAGCCGGCGAACACCAACGCCTTCATCGGCAAATACATTTTCCCGGGCGGCTACCTGCCCTCCCTGTCGCAGGTGACGAAAGCCACCGAGCGCAGCGGCCTGATCGTCACCGACGTCGAAGTTCTCCGGCTGCATTATGCCGACACACTGCGGCATTGGCGGGAACGCTTCGAAGCCCGGCGCGAGGAGGCCAAGGCGATCTATGATGAGCGATTCTGCCGCATGTGGGAATTTTACCTCGCGGTGTCCGAAACGGCGTTTCGCTGGCAGGATCTCGTCGTGTTCCAGGTCCAGCTGACGAAGAAGCTCGATACCCTCCCGACCACGCGCGACTACATCTACGAAACCGAGACCCGGTTGCGGCAGAAGGAACAGGCTGCGGACCACGCTAGGCGTTCCGAATCATGGGGCGGCCGCAACGCGGCGGAGTAACCAGCGCGGTTTTGCGCGCAATCTGGTGTCAACGTGCGGCGGATTTTATCCCCGGAGTTATGCACAGCGCTTCACAGGTTTCAGCGAACCCATTCATATCGTCGCAAGAGTGCCAATTTGCTAGGATCACGGCGGTCCATGGTGTAGTCCGAGCACATCCTGAAACGGCGGTAGAGGTCACGCGGCATGGCGGATGCGGCGCGTAAAATCGATGACGAAACGGCGTTGTATCGTGAGGCTCCGAGCAACATCGAGGCCGAGCAGGCGTTGCTCGGCGCCATGCTGGTCAACAACGACGCCTATTATGTCGTCCACGACTTTCTGAAACCCGACCACTTCTTCGAGCCGCTGCACCGGGAGATCTTCGGCAAGACGTCCGAGATGATTCGGATGGGCAAGATCGCCAATCCGGTGACGATCAAGACGTTCCTCGCGGCCAACGACAAGGTGGGCGATTTCACCGTCGCACAATATCTCGCGCGGCTTGCCGCCGAGGCGACGACCATCATCAACGCCACCGACTACGGTCGGGCGATCTACGATCTGGCGATTCGCCGCTCGCTGATCCGGATCGGCGAGGATGTGGTCAACATCGCCTTCGACGCGCCGCTCGACATGGAGCCGAAGAGCCAGATCGAGGACGCGGAGCGCCGCCTGTTCGAGTTGGCCGAGACCGGCCGCTACGACGGCGGCTTCCAGTCCTTCACCGACGCGGTGACGCTGGCCGTCCAGATGGCCACCGCCGCCAAGGACCGCGATGGCGGCCTCTCCGGCGTTTCCTCGGGCATTATCGGGCTCGACGGGCGCATGGGCGGGCTGCAGGCCTCCGATCTGATCATCCTCGCGGGCCGTCCGGCCATGGGCAAGACCTCGCTCGCGACCAATATCGCCTTCAACATCGCGGCCGCCTACGAGCCGGCCGAGCAGGCGGACGGCAGCTTCAAGGCGAAGAATGGCGGCGTCGTCGGTTTCTTCAGCCTGGAAATGTCGGCCGAACAGCTCGCCACCCGCATCATCTCCGAACAGACCGAGATCTCCTCGTCGAAAATCCGGCGCGGCAACATCAACGATCAGGAACTCACCAAGCTGATCGGCTGCTCGGAGATGATGCAGAAGCTGCCGCTTTATATCGACCAGACCGGCGGTATCTCGATCGCGCAGCTTTCGGCCCGCGCCCGGCGTCTAAAGCGGCAGCGCGGGCTCGACGTAATGATCATCGACTATGTCCAGCTGATGCAGGGCTCCAGCCGGACCCAAGGCAACCGCGTCCAGGAAATCACCGAGATCACCACCGGCCTCAAAGCCCTGGCCAAGGAACTGAACGTGCCGATCATCGCCTTGTCGCAGCTCTCGCGACAGGTGGAAAGCCGCGACGACAAACGGCCGCAGCTCTCCGATCTGCGCGAATCCGGTTCGATTGAGCAGGACGCCGACGTGGTGATGTTCGTCTATCGCGACGAATATTACCTCGCCAACCGGGAGCCGAAGCCGGGCACCGACGAACATTTGAAATGGGAGCAGGCCCTGAACGACGCGCGCGGCAAGGCCGAGGTGATTATCGCCAAGCAGCGTCACGGCCCGACCGGAACCGTTCCCCTCGCCTTCCAGGCCGAATACACGCGCTTCACCGATCTCGCGGACGACAGCTATCTTCCCGAGCGGTTCGAGTAGTCTCCTGACGATGCCGCTTTTCCCGATCCCGGCCAGCGTGAGGCCGGACCGCATGCCGGTCGTCGAGATCGACCGCGCCGCGCTGATCGCCAACTGGCGGATGCTGGATTCCCGCAATCCCGGCGCCCGCACTGGCGCGGCGGTCAAGGCGAACGGCTATGGTCTTGGCGCCGCCGAGGTCGCAGCGGCGTTGTCGGAAGCCGGCTGCCGCGACTTCTTCGTCGCCTGGGCCGAGGAAGGCGCCGCTTTGCGCGACTCGCTGGACCGGTTGCCGGCCAACGCGTCGACCGCGTCTGCGGCGCCTCGCATCTACGTGCTTCAGGGCCTGGAGCCCGCTACGGTTCCGCTTCATCTGGCGCGAAACCTGACGCCGGTGCTCTCGACGCCGGATGACATCGCCGTATGGCGCGAGGGGATGCGCGCGACCGCACGCAGAGCGCCCGCCGCGGTGCAGCTCGAAACCGGCATGAACCGGCTCGGCCTCGGAACCGAAGATGCCCGCTTGGCCGCCGACTTCGCCGCCTCCGACCAGCTCGACCTGTGCCTGGTCATGAGCCATCTGGCCTCCGCCGACGAGGCGACATCGCAGAGCGCCGAACAGCTTGATCGGTTTCGGACGCTCGCCAAGCTGTTTCCGTCGGTTCCCCGATCCTTTGCCAATTCCGCCGGTGTCTTTCTCGGCCCCGACTACGCCTTCGATCTGACACGGCCGGGCATCGCCCTGTATGGCGGCGAGGCAGGCCCCAGATCGTCGGAAGCGGTCAGGACCGTCGCGCGGCTGACCGCCTCGGTTCTCCAGGTGCGAGTCGCCAAAACCGGCGAGGCGGTTGGCTATGGCGCGGCGGCAAGGCTGAGCAGAGATACCCGAATCGCTACCGTCGGCATCGGCTATGCCGACGGCTACCACCGTGCCGCGTCGGGCGCCGGCGTGGGGATGCGTCAGCTGCGGCCCGGAGCCGAGGTAATACTCGCCGGCCGGCGGGTCCCTGTGCTCGGTCGAGTCTCGATGGACCTCACCCTGCTGGATATCACCGACCTTCCCGAAGATGCCGTCCGCCCCGGCGCGCGGGCGGAATTCTTCGGCCCGGACATGCCGATCGACGCGGTGGCGACAGCCGCCGGCACCATTGCCTATGAATTGCTGACTGGCCTCGGGCCGCGGGTGAATCGGCGCTGGCCAAGCGACGGCACATTCAGCTGAGTTGCTGACCCATCCAGAGGCGAATCTGGTCGGATCCGAAAAGCAGCACGGCGACCCCCAAGCCTGTGATCACGACAAGATGCAGGAACGCGATCGCGTTCAGCCATGTGCGGAAAGGCTCTTTGTGGGTCTTGTGGCGAATGATTCGCTGGGCGGAAATGGCGCCGATGCTGCCACCGAGGAGGGCAAGACGCAGGAGGCTTTTCTCCGGTATGCGTCTTGCGCCGGCTCTCGCTTTGGCCTTGTCGAAAACGAAGGCGAAATAGGCAGCGATGTTGATCGCCAGGAAATATAGTCCGATCCACAACGCCATTTGATCGTCTTTCGAAGAATGTCCGATTGGCGAAAAGCGCCTTCCAAGCGCTGTCTTGCGCCGGCTTATCGGCAATCTAAGTGTCTGAATCAGAATGAAGGTAGCGTTTTCAATGCCTTGCGAGCCGTCGGGTGAGCATGCGGATGTTTGCGATGAAGACCCAGGCCTGGGCGGAAGCGATGGTGCGTTCGA